>WQXX01000017.1 GCA_009781535.1 Coriobacteriia bacterium
CAAGCGACAATACCTTCACCCTTGAGGTCGGGCGGGTAAGCGATTCGCGCTTTGAGCGTATGGTCATGTTGAAGATTCCTGGCACAGAAAACTATCTGCAATGGCGGGTCGACAGACTTGTCAATCCTTTGGATGAAGCTCCAAAACGTGGCGAACGCTTGTGCATACGTATCCCTGAAGACCGGATCTCTCTGGTGACACGCTGAAGCAAACAAAAACCTATTCCAGTGTCTCCCGATTCTATGCTGAAACGGCTTTTTAGGGTCGTAACTCTGGATTGCCGCATCGTGTTACTCCGTAGCACTACTTGCGATGATGTGCGAGCAACAGGAACGGCTCCGTTCACCTCTGATGAGGTCAACGGAGCCGTTTCGCTTTGCCGAGTTAGCCAGAAAGGAGAGAAAGGGCTTACAGCACAGCTTGACGAAGTCGGAACGGAAGACAGGGGAGAAAGAGTGAAGGAACGAGTTACGAGGAGGAGGATGTAACTCTATTTTTTACGCTGTCTTCCGACCCGACTCCTATGCAAGAAGCATCTGCAACGTTTCTTCTTACGTATCTACATACTACCCCCCTGTTATCCACATGTGGTCAGATACATGTCAACAAATTGCAAAAACTGGAGGAATACTTTCAAATTTGTCATTCAATTAAGCCATTATTGCCAATAGCAGGCCTTAGCCTCTGCCATCATGGTATAACGCCTTAGACAACTGAGGAATAAATCGGCGCTTTTTTGAGGTCAGCGACAGATAATTCTTTCAGATAATTCTTCAGGATTTTGATACCAGCAAATCAAAGCCCGAGCATTTTAAGGTGGCAGATTCAAGATATAAAATGAGCTGCTCTCCCGTGGGGAGGTTGTAGATGTAGAGCTTGTATGAGCCTGAATCGATGATCATTGGAGAAGGCGCCATCTGCTCGACCTCGGGCAAGACCTCGTCTTCTGGTGATTGGATCGGCAGCAGCTGGATATACGAGTAACCATAGCGGGTCTCGTAGTACAACTCGAGCTGCCTGAAAACCGTGAACAGCGTCTGCTGGTTGATAAGCAACGCCTCTCGGGAGAAAACATATGCGAAAGACCAGATATTCTTATCCTCCTCGACGGGAGGCCGATCGACGGTTACACCTGCGGGGTTTGGCGTACTGCCATTTTCTCCATTGGCGCCTGTTGTGTTACCCTGACCTTCTCCGGTTGTGCCATCACCAGTTGTGCCATCTCCGGTTGTGCCATCGCCAGTTGTGCCATCACCGGTTGTGCCATCACCAGTTGTGCCGTCGCCGGTTGTCTCATCGCCAGTTGTACCATCACCGGGCGTACCGTCGCCTTCTTGCGATGAATACCCAGCTAAGCCGTCTTCATTCTCTTCCGGCTCAACTGGCGGATCATCGATCCCTGGCTCTACTATCTCTGGTGTTGTTGGTAAACCGATAGGCGATTCAACGCTTATGTCATACCAAACAGGCGACAAAGTATGGAAGGAAATTGCAATACCTTCAAGACTAACAGCGCAGCGCAAATCGGGTACTCTATCGCCATCGATGTCATAATCCACAAGGACATAACAAGCCGTACCATCAACATCGGACAAGTCAAGGTAATTAAATGAGTCGATGATGTCTCGGTAATAGGCAGTTGGACTCTTGTCCATCTTTAGACCGTAATTGCACATGCTACTCAGAATGAAGGAGGGTATATTATTGCTGTACAGGAACTCTCTTTGATACGTAGTCAACGGATGGAGCAGCTCCTCGGCGTAGTAATCCCAGGGGTAGCTTCCATTCGGATTCTCAAGGACGTATTCCTTTTCGGGTTCTGTTAGTTGGATCATGTCGTTTTTATAGAAATCAAGATAGGGATACATTACGGTAGGCAGCATGTAGCCACCGGCGATAATGACTGCCGCCGACACAAAGGTGATCAGATTGTTCAGCGTCCTGAAGCCTCGACCTGAGCGTTTCTTCTTGCTGGTAGCGGAAACAACAGGCTCCTGGATTTCTATCTTTGTTTCATCAGCCATTGTCAGTCACCTCGTCAAAAGCAACACTGACACTGGTGCCTTTTCCAAGTTCGCTTGTAATCTTCAGTTCTGTGCCATGGATCCGTGCAATCTCGGCGCATAATGCCAGACCAAGGCCAGCGCCACCGTGTTTGCGAGTGCGTGCCTTATCAAGCATGTAGAAAGGCTCGGTAAGCAGAGGAATCTGATCTTCTGGAATACCGATGCCTTCATCGACGACCTGCAGGATCACGCGATTGTCCTGGAGGGATTCGATAAGATAGATGATGCCGTTTGGGTTTGACGCCTTGAGGCTGTTATCAATCAGGTTATAGATGAGGGACTTGACTAATTCCCGATCGACATTGATATAAGCTCTTCTTCGCGGCAAGACGACGACCAGCTTGATCTCGTTGCTCTCAATAATCGGCTGCAGGGTTGTGACCAACTCATGGATCAACTCATGAACCTCAGCCTTCGCCAGGGGGATATCCGGGGTGCCCAGGGTCAGAAGCTCCATAAGTCTTCCCGATAATCCCTGCAGCCGTTTTGTCTCATTCACGATGACATTTGCATAACTGATACGTTCAAGATCAGAGACTTCCCGCTTGATGCGCAGGATATCTGCAAAACCAAGGATGGAGGTCAGTGGGGTCTTCATCTCGTGAGCCAGGTTACCGATAAAAATCCGCCGTGACTCAGCGAGACGTTCCAGCTCGATGATGTTGTGCTCTATCGAGTCAGCCATGGTATTAAAGTCGCGGGCGACTTCTGAGACTTCGTCATTACCCGTAACCGTCGCACGGTTATCCAGATCTCCCTGAGCGATCATGTGCGTCGTACTGCTCAAGTTACGAAGCGGCGTCAGCAAACCAAACACTAAAGCTACAAGCAGGCCGGCAACGATAAGAGCGGAGACGATGCCGATAATCCGGATCTGGTTAAAGCCCGCGCGGTACAGGTCGTACGTTGATGAGATATCAGTTATGCTGATCAGTTGGTAGGTGCGCTCATTCAGGATAGTTGTTGAGACGATAAGGAGAAGGGTCTTTCCGTCCTCTTCGACGATCGCCGATGTGTAGTCGGGCTGCGCGAGCAAATCGAGGTCCGCTCCAACAAAGCCTCCAAGCTTCGAATATACCAGAACTCCATCCCGATAAAGAGAAAGACTGACGGTGTCGCTTTCCCGTCGCTGGGCCACATCAAGCACAACCGCCAGGGTCTCCTCGTCCCCTAAGGGAGTGACCCGCTCGATGATCTGTGTAATGGTGACCATGTTCTGGAACTCAGCAATAAGGGAACTGTGACGTGATGACGAGTTCTGTTGTTCGCGCTCTATTGCCAGGCGATGGTTGGAGAATTGCAATGCCAACGAGGTGACATTGACCACGATGATAACGAGGGCAAGTGTAAGCAGGAATATCTTCTGCCAGAGCCTCAAGAGTTCTTTTGGCTCTCTAGTCGATACCCAAGACGGGGAATGGTGAGCAGGCATTCATGAAGCCCCAGCTTCTTACGGATCTGCTGCACATGGGTATCGACCGTGCGGGTCTCTCCACTGAAGCTGTAGCCCCATACCGCCGAAAGCAGGCGCTCGCGCGTTAAAGCGATGTCGATGTTTTTGATAAAGAACACCAGAAGGTCGAACTCCTTTGGAGTGAGCACAACCGGGGTTCCATTCATGGTCACCTCATGTCGTTCGACTTCGACAGTGATGTTGTGATACACCAAGGTCGTGTCGGCCAGATGGGTTCTTCTCAATACAACTTCGATCCGTGCGAGCAGCTCTACCGCCTCAAAGGGTTTGACGATGTAATCCTCAGCGCCCATCCGCAATCCCTTGACCTTGCTAGGCACATCAGCCATTGCAGTAAGGAAGATGACTGGCGTGGAAATGTCGCCTTTGCTTTCAAACACTTGGAAGCCATCAAGTTTGGGAAGCATGATGTCGAGGAGAATGAGATCGTAACCTCCGCTTGCGATTTCGACGAGCGCGCGCGCTCCATCGCCAGCGACCTTGCTCGTATAGCCGCCGATGGCGAGCGCGGCTTCAATCATGCGAGCGATGTTTTCGTCATCTTCGACGATAAGTATGTGTGCCGGCACGAGTCCTCGTTTCATTGATCGGCGTACTGAACCGATTAGCAATAACGTCTATAGCGCTTGATATTGTACCACCCTGTCGAGAAAAACGCAGACAGCAGGTAAACCGTATGGAATCAGCTACCCGATAGGAGGGTGTGTCTATCTTTTCATACCTGATTCGAAGAATGGCCAAATCACCCTTCAGGGTGTGTCTATGTTTGTAATTTGTCAAATATTAAAGCATAAATATCGTTCCTGCTATTGACCGGCGTTCGGTAACTGGTAATATTCAAATATTAGGAAAATATCTAGGTTTTTCAGCATGGTTTAGCATACCGTCGGCTACTTTGCCATCCGATAGGACGCGGATTGTCAGTCGAGGCGCAGTAGTCAAATATGTTGAGACACGTGAAGCTGATGGAGGGTATAATGCCAGATCACTATGGTAGGGAACACCTGGCCGTCATAAAGGTCGTCGGCGTAGGTGGAGGTGGCTCCAACGCAGTCAACCGTATGGTCGAAGCAGGGATCAAAGGCGTTGAGTTTGTGGCGATCAATACCGATCGCCAAGCCTTGCTTATGTCGGATGCCGATCAAACCGTGCACATCGGTGAGGATCTGACCCGAGGGCTCGGCGCTGGCGCCAACCCCGAAATCGGGGCACAGGCAGCAGAGGAGAGCCGCGGTATCATCCGTGACGCCCTTGCCGGGGCTGACATGGTCTTTGTCACCGCGGGAGAAGGCGGTGGCACAGGGACCGGCGCTGCTCCGATTGTTGCAGAGATCGCGCGCCATGACATCGGTGCGCTGACGGTTGGTGTAGTCACCAAGCCCTTTGGTTTTGAAGGGCGCAAGCGTAAGATGCAGGCTGAAGATGGAATCATGCTTCTGGCTCAAAACGTCGATACGCTTATCGTCATCCCCAATGACCGTCTACTCCAGATTGTCGAAAAGAAGACGTCTATGCTTGACGCCTTCCGCATCGCAGATGACATCCTGCGTCAAGGCACGCAAGGTATCACCGACCTTATCACGATTCCCGGGCTCATCAATCTCGACTTTGCAGATGTGCGTACCGTTATGAAGGATGCGGGAACCGCCATGATGGGCATCGGAATCGCCTCTGGCGACAACCGTGCTGTCGAAGCGGCGACTCAGGCCATCTCGAGCAAGCTGCTCGAATCCTCGATCGTCGGCGCCAATCGTATTCTCGTATCCGTAGCTGGCGCCTCTGACATGAGCCTTATCGAGGTTTCTGAAGCCGCTGACACTGTAACAGAAGCTGCCGACCCAGACGCCATCATCATCTTCGGGTCTGTCATTGACGACACACTTGACAACCAGATTCGTGTTACCGTCATTGCGACTGGCTTCAGCGATAAGAATACGCAGGCAGCCTTGGACTTCAGCGCCATGTATCCGGCAATCCCAAGCTATATTGACGACGATTTACCTTCGATCCCTTACGCTCCGCCATTATCACATCGTCAGCAGCGACAGAATACCGTTGCCGGTTTTGATGAGGACTACATCCCAGATTTTTTGAGGCGCGGTTATTAATCGGAAGTTGTAATCGGAAGAATCCTTGATTGCGAAGCGTAATGCATGCAGATGCAGACGCATCGAGAGGAGGACGCCGATTACCATCATGAGTCTCACTGACTGCGAACTGAGCATCGTTCACACAAGCAATCTGTAGCACATCCTCTAAGCCTTTCGATCTTGCTTGGGGTGATGGAGAAATCAATCGGCGTCTTTACAGGATATTCATGGCAACTATCGAACAGAACTATCACACCATCAAACAAGAGCTTGCCTCTGCGTGCATCCGCGCCGGTCGTAACCCCTTAGAGGTGAGGCTCGTCGCGGTGAGTAAGACTGTCGGGCCCGCAGAGATCCAACAGGCTATGAGCGCAGGGATAAAGGATTTTGCAGAAAACCGCACATTGCTATTCAAGCAACGGATTGAGACCTTTCCAGACCAACGGTGGCATTTCATTGGAACGATTCAGACCAACAAGGTCAAGGATTTTGCCGGGCACGCTGCGCTTGTCCACTCGGTGGCATCTCAACGAGTCCTGCAGGCTATTGATGCACGCATGGCGCAACGCCTTGAGTACGCCAGAATTTCGCCGGAAGATGAGGGCTCGCATGTAGCTGTGGTACGGCAGCCGGTACTTATCGAAGTCAACGTCTCTGGCGAAGCAAGTAAAGACGGCGTTGCACCAGCTAACCTTGAGGAGCTTCTTTTCGCAGCGACAACAATGAAGCACATCAGCGTAGAAGGGCTTATGACCATGGCTCCTCTTGATGATCCATCAAGAGCCAGAGCAGCTTTCAGTGGACTGCGCGAACTTCGCGACGCGCTGGCATCTCGCTTTACAGGCGCCGATAATGTTCGTTTGTTTGAGCTTTCGATGGGAATGACTGATGATTATGCGATTGCCATTGAAGAAGGTTCAACTATAATACGTATAGGAAGGGCTCTATGGAGCTGAGGTTTCTAACAGACAGGTGACCCACATCGAGGGTGGATCGTTGCACAAACAGACCTTATTTGTAGCAGGTTCAAGGATCTAGAGGGAGACACAATGGGAATTCTCGATTCCATAAAAGGCCGATTGCCTGGTAATTCAAACAGCAAAAGCGGCAAAAATAACTATCAGGAATATGACGAATATCCGCAAGAGCGCGACGGATATGATGAGAGCGACATGTATGATGATGAGTACGCTGGTCAGCTTTCTGATGAAAGTGAGGTCGATGACTCGTCGATCGGCTCCTCGGGCGGCTCGCGCGGGAGTTCATCGGGCAGTAGGTTCGGCAATACGCGGAGCTATCACAACAACACCTCAGTACCTCTGATTTCGATGGCAGATGTACGTTCCCAGGAGCTGCCTCCGCTTGATGCGAAACGAACCCCGCAGAGAAGTACCATCTACTCACGCAACGAGCGCGCGATAGCTTCGGCGCGCGAAGCAGCATCCCTGAATACTGGTGATGATTTCGGCGTCTCTCAAACAGAAACGATGTACACATCCCCGTATTATGATGATACCCCGGCGGTTACAGCAGAGGTGTTTGCCCAATCAGGCACCCAGACTTTTGCTGAACTTCATGCAGCGCGTCAGCGGATAGGACAGCGTGCCGAGCAGCCTATCGATCCACGTGTTGGGCAGTCCAATGGGCAAGCTCTTGATTCGCTGGTTACCACACCACTTGATTCGCGCACAGACCAGCTTTCTGACCCCAGAAGAAACCCAGGCATCGACCCACGCGTAAACCAAGCTATCGACCCGCGTGTTAATCAACGAGCTGCACAATCCCTTGGGCAATTCGACCCGCGTATGAATCAGATAGCTGATCCACGGATCAACCAACGCGTTGGCCGCAACCCTGATAGAGTAACGTCCAGGGTATCAGCGTCTCCGGTTTCCATGCATGGCGCTGCATCGGCAACAAATGGGCGAGGTCCCGCTAGCGTTGCAAACTCCCCGGCTTATTACACAAGTCGCTCAGGTCCTACCATACAGCGCCAAACTCAGCAAGCTAGTCAAGCCTTTCGGCAGCTAGCCGTCATCCGGCCGACCACCTATGCCGACTCAGAGCAGGTTGCAGTTGCTTTGCGTTCCGGCGCGGCGGTTGCTATCGATCTTACACAAGTGCGCGCTGAGCTCGCAAAGCGCATCCTGGACTTTTCGTTTGGCGCCGCCGCCGCGCTTGAAGCCCAGGTTGCAGGACTGAGTAATCGGGTATATGCGATAACAAGGGATTATGCGCTTACAGACGACGAGCGGGAGCTGCTTGTGGCACGAGGCGTCCTGCGCTGAGAAACGTACATGGCAAGAGGCTCGCAATCTGCATGGAGCGTTGAGCATAAAGCGCCGAGCATAAAGCGTCCAGCGCTAAAGAATTACAATCGAGAAAAGGACTTGAATGAAAGATGATATCGCTTTGCGTCTCGGGACCATAGCTCTTATCGGGGGCGGTAGGATGGGGGAAGCCATCGTGTCCGGTCTTGTTAATGGCGCGCTGTTTGATCCGGATTCCATCATTATCGCCGAAACCATGGAAGAACGCCGTGAGTACCTCGAAGCCACATACGGGGTTGCCTGCGTGGATGACGGCGCGCGCATCAAACATCCGACAACATGTCTGATTGCTGTCAAGCCGCAGGTATTCAAAAGTGTAGCCGCACATCTGGTTGCAAGCGAAAGCTTCGACCCGCTCCGTGTTATATCCATTGCCGCAGGGATCACGACTGCCACGATACAGGAGTTCTTCCCTAAGGCTGCGGTTATTCGCGTCATGCCCAATACGCCGCTGATGGTGAGCGCAGGCATGAGCGCTGTTGCCACCGCCGAAGGTACGCTTCCAAGTGAGGGAGAGCTTGTCCGAGAGTTGTTCTCATTAATAGGTGAGGCAGTCGTTTTAGACGAGAGCCTCATCAATGCGGCGACGGCTATCAATGGCTCGGGACCTGCTTATTTCGCACGCTTTGTACTTGAATTGGCTTGCGCTGGCGTTCGCGTGGGCTTGGATCCAACTGACAGCCTCCTTCTTGCCCGACAGACTATGGCAGGAACCGCGCGTCTTTTAGAATTTGGAGATATGAGCCCTGAGGCGCTCATTGCAGCGGTCGCCAGCCCAGGAGGCACAACAGAAGCTGCCTTGGCGTCTTTCAATGAGACTGGTCTTGCACAAACCATCGATTCAGCCGTCCAAGCTGCGGTCAAAAGGGCAGAGGAATTGGCATGATTGCAGCCATTGTGATCAATACCAGAGTCTTTCTGGGGGTCATTAACGTTGTCAACACCCTCGGAGTGATCTATACATTCATCATCTTTGGATGGGCGTTGCTATCATGGTTCAAGCACAGAAGGGGTGTCATCAGCGATATCTATAATCTGCTCGACAAGTTAGCTGGGCCCTTTGTGCGTTTGTTTCGCCGCTTTGTACCTGCCGTTGGCGGGCTCGATTTCACTCCGTTGATTGCGATGGTTGTTGTCCAGCTTACCACCCAGCTCTTGCTTTTAGTGTTTAGTATTTTCTTTTCGCCGTACTAGTTCTTCCAGTTATGTCCGCTACTTATGCTAAGATAAGAGTTGAGCTGCACGAGAATCTATTAGGAAGGTCCGACGATCAATCGGACCAGGGGTAATGTCCAGCGAATCGCTGGAACGGAAGAAAGTCCAGAATGCTTCTGGGCTGTTGTATGAAGAAAGGATCCATTATGGCTATAACTGCTTTGGATATCCAACAACAGAGTTTTGGTACCTCACGTCACGGTTACGACCCACAGGAGGTGGATATCTTTCTCGAGAAGATCGCTTCAGAGATTGATAACTACAATCGTGCGCTGCTCGAGGCAAAAGGTCGTTATGAGGCTGCTGAAGCTCGCGCCCAGGCAGCAGAGTTTCGCGCTTCCGCCGCCGCCGCTGCTCCTCCTGTTGCTCCTCCAGCGCCGGTTGTAAAAACGGTCGTAGCAAGCACGGTGAGTGAAGACCAGATATCAAGAGCCTTTATCGCTGCGCAAAAAAGCGCAGACGCCATGAAGGAAGAAGCTCGTGCCGAGGCTGAGAAGACATATCGCGAGGCAGAGAAACGTGGTCGTGACATTGTACGTGACGCGATGGCAGAAAAGGCTCATATACTTGATGAAGTCGATCGCCTTCGTGAGTCCTGCGAGAAGTTCCGTAGCGAATACCTGTCGCTGTTGAATCATTTTGCAGCCGACGCCAAGAAGGTCATGCCTGTGATCGAGGCGGCAGTTCCCGATATCGCAGTCTCGAAAGCATCAAAACCGGAAGCCCCGGATTTTACCTCACAATACAACGCGGCATACGCGCCGCCGCAACCTGTCGTAGCTGAGAGTGTCTATGTTGCCAGCGCCGCAGCTGCTGCTACGGTTGTCATGCCGGTGGTCGAGGAAAGCTACGTTGAAGAGGTTTATGTAGACGAGGACGTCTTCGATGCTCCGGAAGAAAGAAGAGACGTCCAAGGCATCATAGATTTTGATGATGAGCTGGACATCGAGGAGATCGACTAAAGGTCTTGCCCCTGAATGTGCGTATCAAAGTAACGCCCCGTGCGTCTATTAATGCTGTCGTTGGATGGCTTGATGAAGCGCACGAGGAGCTTTCGCTAAAAGTGACCGCTGCCGCCGAGGGAGGAAAGGCGAATGCAGCGGTCATTGAGCTATTGGCGCATGAATTGGACATTCCCAAATCTTCGGTGACCATCCAGCGAGGCCATACCTCACGCCACAAGTTGGTTGCTATTGATGTTGATGCTGCGGACTTAGACATATGGCTTAAGCGCTTCTGAATCCTCAGAAGCAGGATTGCCTATCGCCATAGTCAACTCAGTAGTGGTGAGATTGAGATTTTCTCATGCACGCATCGGAACATTTGGTATACTGTCTCCTTGCAAATGTGGTCGGGTAGCTCAGTTGGTAGAGCAGCGGACTGAAAATCCGCGTGCCGAGGGTTCAAGTCCCCCTCCGACCACCACTACACCCCTGCGGGCTTTCAGCCCGCAGGGGTGTAGTGCTTAAAGGGAAGGGACTTGAACCCGCAAGATTCGGCAGTCCAGTGGACTGCCGGAGGAGCAGCGAGCCTGCGAGCGCGACGAGTGACAGATGTGCAGATACAGGCAACAGAGTGGAAAATGAATGGGGCATGCTTGCGAAGCGTTAAGAAATGCGCCGGTGGCGCATTTTAGCTGAGCGGTCCGAGCGCTTGCGCGAGGTCTCATGATTTGCAAAACAAAGCATGCAAGTCCCCATTAAAGAGAAGGGACTTAGAGCCAGATGCTTTTCATTGAAAACCAGTGTATTTCCCAAGATGCATCATGTTTTTGGCACAAAATTGCGGTTGTGTGCTCGAACACCTCATTTCTGACCCCCTCTTTCTATCATTTCAGCCCTGTGTTTCCGATTTTCACTCAAAAATGCCCCTTTTCAACCCGGGCACAACCGGTTTTCGGGTAAATTCAATACACAAACGAAAAATCGTGCCAAAAGTCGCTATCAAAGAAGGATCACTCGTCGGCGTTTCTTTGCCCAGCATCACAAGAGCTCCCTGTCGGTTCTGCCCAATAGGAAGTCGATGAGCTGTACGATGCGGATACCGTTGATATCAACAGGGTAGCTGCCTTTGCCGACGATCACGTATTTTGGATAGGAATCCTTAACCCTTTTGAGCGGCATTAGTTCCTGTTCTTGCGTTTGCGGGTTGCTCATATCCTTACTGACTTGGATATACAACTTCCGCTGGGGTTTTGTCGCGACAAAATTTATCTCGTCTTGGCCTATCTTGCCTATGGTCACATCAAAGCCATTAAAAAGCAACTGAAGATAGACGATATCCTCTAAAACCCTGCCCTGGCTCGTTTCTTTGTATCCGAGCAGATAGTTCCGAAGTCCGGTATCCACGATGTAGTGTTTGCCCAGAGTCTTTAGGTGGCTACCGCTTTTAATATCAAATCGAGGAACCGGATAGAACAGGCAGGCGTCGATAAGCGCATCGGTATAAGCCTCAACAGTTGCAGGGGCGGTATAGGTCTTTTCGGTTTTGAGCGTCATTGCTATCTGGTGAAAAGAGCTGCTGAAGCCGATGGCATCTGCATAGAATAGGCACAGCCGTTTGAGAAGATCCGGGTTTGACAGAGACCTTTGTGGGCGGGTTTCTGCCCGTTCAATGATGTCTTTGGTGACAATGGAGCGGTACAGTGATTCCGTGTAGCGACGATGCTGTTCATGATCAATCTCGCTGGAAGCAAGATGAGGCATTCCTCCAAAATGGCGGTATTCTTCAAAAAGACGCGCGAGCGTATGGAAGATCTGTCCGTCGGTGGCAAGATCTGACTGGGCATTTTCTGCAGAAAACCATTCCAGCCCTCTGAAGTTAAGAAACTCCGCAAAGGTCAGAGGAAACATCTTGATCTCGACAAATCGACCGGGATAATTCGCGGCAGACTCATCAGGAAAGACAAATGCATTTGATCCGGTAACGTAGAAGTCGCAATCAACATCAGTACATAGCGTACTGAGGACATCTGCCCACTGGTGCACCCGTTGAACCTCATCGATGAGGATAGAGGGATGCTGAACACCTGCAATTCTTGTTGTGATGCAATCATGGAGGTCTGAGGCGCTGCTTATCGAGTGAAACTCGGGTGAGTCGAGGGTCAGTGAGATAATCCTGTCAGGTGCGATGCCATCATTGAGCAGGTGATCGGCAATCAAAGCCAGAAGGGAGGACTTCCCGCATTGGCGCAGACCGGTTATCACGCTGACGAGTCCCTTATCTCTGTACGCCAGAGTCGCGTCAAGATAGTGTTTTCGATCGATAAGGTGCATTTTCCCTCCTTTTAGAGTGCTGAAGAATCGCCGTTGATTCAAGTATGTAAAAAACTATGCGAAATGGATAGTTTTTAACATAGTACCGCTGTTTCAAATACAGTACAAGCAGAAATAATTATTTCGTTGCCAACAGAGCCTGCAACAGGTATGATATATGCTGGCAGAACGCCAAAACACGGGAAAAGCATAGAAAGAAAAGAGAGCGCCAGCAGGACAGAAATCCTGCAGGTCAAGGAGGTCGTAATGAAAGCGCGTCCAAGAA
>WQXX01000018.1 GCA_009781535.1 Coriobacteriia bacterium
CTGCGACAACAAGACCAAGCCCCACGAATTGTATCTGCTTGATGAAGTAGAATGCCGCGTCGCCTTTTTCTCGCAAAGCGATGATGCTCGACGCGCTGTAGACCATCATGAGCCCGAACAGGAGCAAGACCACAACCGTGACGATGAAGATAATACGCGCGTGTAAGACCCTGTTGACGATAGGCGTGCTTGGCGTTTTTATTTTTGCCGACTTTTTGGCGTGTATGGCCGGCTTTTTGGCGTGTATAGCTGTCATCTCGCCGTTCATGACTGCCCCGCTTTTTGTTTCGCCTCTGCGAATGCAGCATCTGCGGCTTCTTGCGCGGATGATCCTGCGCTCAAGTTCATAACAAAGGATTTGAAGGTCGTGCCTCGTTGCTCAAAACAGGTGAACTCATCAAAAGAAGCGCAGGCTGGTGAGAGTAGCACGACGTCGCCTGCCGTACTGGAGGCAACAGCCGCAACACAAGCTTCTACAAAACCGCTGACGTGTTTGGTTGCAAAGGCGTCGTTTGTGCAAAACGCCTCATAAAAACGCTGCCCTGCCTCTCCAAAACAGATGACCGTATGGCAGTTGCGTGAGCAGGCAGAAACGAGATCGGAAAGATCGGTGCCCTTGTCGCGCCCGCCGAACATCACGACGATGTTCCTGTCCTTATCGCCAAAGGAGTCGATAGCTTTGATGGCTGCGTCGGTGTTGGTGGCTTTCGAATCATTGTAAAAACGCAAGCCGTTGAATCCGCCACAGGGTTCGCAACGATGCTCGGGTGCAGAAAAGTTCTTCAAGCTGGCTGCGACGACCTCGCTTTGAATCCCCAAGCGCAGCGCGACGCTTGCCGCCGCCAAGGCATTGATGTGGTTGTGAGAACCACGGATCTTCAGGTCGGTGGTTTTGCAGAGGGTATGCGAGATGCCATCGAGTACCACCGTGAGCATCTGTGAGTCGGGATCGACGTAGGCGACGTTGAGATCGATATCGGCAACGTTCGGGTCGACAGAGGCGACGTTGGAATCGATATCGGCTGCATTCGGGTCGACAGAGGCGGCGTTTGGCACACCGCAAGAAGCGACCATGCTGCTGGACAAGCCGTCGCTCGTTCCGATGCCGATGACGTTCTTGCCGGCTGCGCGCGCGGCGCAAAGTGCCGCGCGCGCAGCCTCATTCGTCGCATCAATAACAGCCAAACCTTGCTCGCCAAGGTTTGCCAGTATCTTGAGTTTGTCTTTCGTGTAGGCTTCATGCGACCCATGCCACGAAACATGGTCGGGCGTTATCCCGAGAAGGACAGCTACTTCGGGGGTAAAGTTATTCGTAGAGTGCAGTTGGAATGAGGAGAGCTCAGCGACGAAATACTCGTCAGGCGCACGGTTTGTAACCGCCTCGATACATGGGCTGCCGATATTGCCGACCTCGCGCGTCGCAAGTCCTGCCTGCCTGAGCAGGAATGCAATCAGCATGGTGGTGGTGGTCTTGCCATTGGTACCCGTAATGCCTATCCATTGCTGGGGCGAAAGGCGCCAAGCCAGTTCTGGCTCGCTGATAAGCTCACGTGCACAGCTCTGCGCGCTTTGATACAAAGGAGTATGCGGCGGGATACCGGGGCTTACGATCGCAAGGTCGTAGGCGCCCTCCACCTCTGCTTCATCATCTTTTATTGCTATGTCAAATGGCAAATTTGGGATTTCAGACTCGCGCTGGCGAATCAAAGCGGCATCAGCTGCGCTGACGCCATAGACGGTAAGGCTGTTCAGTTGATGTGGGTGTGTAATGAAATAGCCAAAGACAGCCCGGCCAGTAACTCCATAGCCGAGCAGACATACGTCTCCACAGAAGTAATCTTCAGAGAAACCGCGGTGCTGTGTTTGTAGTGTGTATGCGGTCATACGCGAATTATACAATAAGAATTGACTACGTATGTGAGGAGTTCGTGCTAAAACGACCGAAAATCATGCACCGCAACTCAAAAAATCACTGCACAAGGAACAAACAAGGGGCTTGCTACATCCTTTTCAGCCCTACCGGATACTCCAGTTGGTCGGGACAAAGAGGCTTTTGTAGGTCTCGGTGGCATATCGATCGGTCATGTTCGCAACAAAGTCGCACACAGCAATCTCCGGACTGCCCTGCGCAGTCGCGTGATACTCGGCAGGTACTTCTTCAAGATGCGTGATAAAGTAGTCGAACAGGGAGCAGACCAGATTGAATACCTTGGGCTCTTCGGTGCGGAAGTCCAAGCGCTTGTAGACGTTGTCGTATAAAAAGCTCCTGAGTTCCATCATTGAGTCCCAGACACGTTTGCTCATGGAGATGTCGCCCGTGCCATCGGAGGCTTGTATCATATCCTCCACCAGACAGGTGATACGCTCCGAATGGCAGCCCCCGAGCACCACATGGGTCGAAAGCGGCAGGTCCTGCTCGACGATCACACCGGCTCGTATGGCATCGTCGATGTCGTGGTTAACGTAGGCGATACGGTCGGCGGTTGCAACGATACGCCCCTCAAGCGTGCGAGCGCGTTTTTTGCCCGTATGATGCAGGATGCCATCGCGCACCTCGTTGGTAAGATTAAGCCCTCTGCCATCGCGCTCAAGCACGTCAACGACACGCAGCGATTGGACATTGTGCTTGAACAGCGCAGAGTTTACCGTTGGGTCAAGCCCACGGAAAAGCGCAAGCGAGTGCGATAGGGCGTCTTCTCCGGTATGCCCAAAGGGAGTATGCCCCAAGTCATGCCCATAGGCGATGGCCTCAGTGAGATCCTCGTTAAGGCCAAGCGCACGGGCGATGGAGCGCGAGATCTGCGCGACCTCAAGTGTATGGGTGAGCCTTGTGCGGTAATGGTCGCCTTGGGGCGCTACGAACACCTGCGTCTTGTGCATGAGACGTCTGAAGGACTTTGTATGCACGATACGGTCGCGGTCGCGCTGGAATGCCGTGCGGAACGGGTCGGGTTCGGTAGCGCCAAGCCGCGTGGCGGCGTCCGCAAACGCCGCATATGCACTCAGATACTCATGCTCGAGGCGCTCACGCTGTTCGCGAGTGATCATCTAAAGCCCGATGGCTTTCTTAAGCGCAGCCACCCGACGACGCGATACCGGTATCTGCTCGGTCTCATGCGTCAGCGAGAGCAGCAAGGTGCCACCACTGACCGGAGTAACCTCCTCGATACATGAGAGGTTCACGAGATAGCGGCGATGGACACGGAAGAAGCCATGCGGCTCGAGTTTTGCCTCAAGCTGGGCGAGCGAAACGGTCGAGAGGTAGCGATCCTGTTCGGTGTGCAAGTATGAATAATCATCACGCGCCATGATGAATCGAATCGTGTTGACAGCGATGAGCATCTTCTTCCCGCTTTTCTCAACAGGAATCCGCTCCGTCTGCCCGCTTTTTGCGTGCGCGGCAGTATAGTGCTTGACCTTGACGAGCGCTTTATTGAGACGATCGGTCTCGACAGGTTTGACAAGATAGTCGACCGCATTGACGTCAAATGCCTTGGTCGCATGCTCGCTGTACGCCGTGACAAAGACCACGGCTGGCGGGAACTTAAGACGCCCCAGCGCCTCTGCAAGTTGCAGACCATTGGCGCCGGGCATCTGGATATCCAGAAACATGACGTCGGCGCCTTTTTCCTTCAAGCTTTCGATTGCCTCACGGACATTCGCTGCTTCGGCAACTACCTCGACTTGTCCTGTCTCATCGAGCAGGAAGCGCAATTCAGAACGCGCAGGAGCTTCATCATCAACGATTATCGCTCGTATCATCTTCAACCATCCTTAATTGATCATATAACCCTAGGGTTAACGTTACTGATGTTCCCTCTCCCAGTTGCGATTGTACCGTAAGCCCCGCCTGTCTGCCGAAGAAACCGCGCAACCGCTCGTTAACATTTCGTAAAGCTATGCCTGCATGCTCCTGGTCAGGGTCCAACATTCGGGCTTGTGCGGTCTCGGTCATACCAGCCCCATCGTCTTTTACCGTGATCTTAACGACGCCGTCTTCCACTTTTCCACACATGGAGATATGAAGCGGCTGGTCGCTGCGCAAGCCGTGACCGACCGCGTTTTCCACCAGCGGCTGGAGGACAAACGCCGGTACCAGGATCCTTTCGAGGCCTGATGCGAAATCATGACTGATCGAGATGCGCTCCGCTCCAAAACGTGCAACCTCAAAGCCAAAATACCGCAAAGTCTGGAGATACTCCTGTTCGAGGCTGATGAGGTCGATTGAGCCTTCCAGCGTCAGCCGATAAAAAACTGCGAACTCCCTGAGCAGGACGCGCGCTTGCTGAGGATCTGTGCGCGTGAGAGAAGCGATGGTGTTGATGGTGTTGAAAAGGAAATGCGGGTTCACCTGAGCCTGAAGCGCCTTGAGGCGCATCTGGGTAGCCAAGCCGCGTTGGTGTTCAAGGTCAGAAAGCTGGAGTTGCATCTCAAGCAACGCGCCGAGCCCCTGTGCCATAGCCTTTTGTGTCTCATCGATCTTTTTGGGCGAACGATAGTAGAACTTGAGCACACCTGCCGGCGCTTCATGGACCGTCAGCGGAACGACGATGGCAGCCTGCAGGTTGGTGCTTGCCCGCGGAAAACCGATCTCTTCCTGCGAGGTGATGACGCGGGTTTGCCCATCAGCTAAAACCGCAAGCGTTGCCTTGGTCAAAACCGGAGAGCCGATTGGGTGGTCTTCCTTCTCTGCGCCGGCATATCCCATGATGAACTCATTGCTGGTGATAGCCACAGCATTGGCAAGCGTGGCGGGTAAGAGCAGTTTACAGACCGCCTGGGCAGATTCAATCGACAAGCCTTGGCGCATGAAGGGCAGGGTCTGTGCCGCAAGACGCAGGGTACGTTCGCTTTGCCGTGCACGAAGCCTGTCGGGATCGACAAAAAAGCGAAACGAGAAGATGATCAGGGCCAGTGTCGCAATCAGACAAAGCACGATGAGGAAAGGCTGTCTGTCGGTAATGATCACAGAAATCGAAATAACCACAAGCAGCACAATGATGCCGATAAAAAGAATTTGGATAGATGAAGGTCGCAGCCGCATTTCGGGTTCCTTTATGTACGTATACCAGCGTTTACCATGTTGGAATCTGTAGCATACCATGCACCTGCTAACTAGGAAACAAGGTTCTTGACAAGCAAAAGCCCGCCGGTGATGAGTAATAGGATACCAAAAGCGGCACGCATTGGACGATCAGGAAGTTTAGCGACGAGCCACGCCCCAAGCTGTGCGCCTGGTATGGTCCCGACAATAAGGGCGACGCCATAAAACCATTCGATCTGTCCGAGCAATGCATGCGTGATAATCCCAGGGATGGCGATGATGCTGACCGCCACGAGCGAGGTGCCTGCCGCTTCTTTCATCGTAAATCCCAGGTAGGCAACGCAGAAGGGCACAACGATAAAACCGCCTCCAATGCCGATAAGCCCTGCCATAAGACCGGCTATGCAACCAAGCCCGAGAACAAGCGGAATATTCATGTGGGACTCATCCCGCATTTTTGGCTGTCTGCTTTCGGAGTTATCCGACTGTTCTTCTAATGCTTCCGTTTGCTTCTTATCAGGTACCTCGGCGGCAACAGGTTTCCTGCTTGCGTTCAGCAACATCGTAACAGAGCTGTAGATAAGGACCATAACGGTAAGTATTACCAGGAACAACTCCGGCAACTTCTCCGAAAGCAGGGCCCCCACCACAGAAAAGACCGCTCCTGCCACGCCTGTTGTCAGCCCTACTTTGAGATGGACGGTCTTTTGGCGTATATGCTTATAAGCGCCTGAAAGCGCTGTAGGCAAAATGGTGAACAGCGAAGTCGAGGTTGCAGATATCATCGGCAAGCCGAAGGCAAGATTGAGCAATGGCACGATTATCGTGCCTCCTCCAATGCCGAACATGCCTGAAAGCGCCCCTATCACCAAGCCACAGAGTACAACGATACAAGCGACAAATGGATCAAAAGGCAGCATTGGCTACAACTGTCCTTATTAGTCTGCCGAAGTCGTAAGAGGCGCGCCCGTCAGGATAGAGCAGGTCAATGGGTCGGATTCAAGCGCGGATACGAGATGCGGCCACCCGATCTGGAATTCATAGTATCTCATGCAGTACATCTCTGCGTAGATCTTGGCCTCGCGCCGGGCCGTCATCGCCGCGCGGAAATACCCTTTCCGGTCGCGCGGGCGCCCGATGGAGCGCAAAAGCGCCGTCAGAAAGACGCGCATGGTTATCGAATGCTCTAAAAATGGCCCCGGATAGGGATCAAGCGTATGCGGTTGGATGGGAAGCAAATCGACCTGGGATTTTGCGAACTCAAGCTTGCGATGCTCGTATATCCACCGATAGATGTCCTGTCTGAAGCGTTGTGCTTCGGTGCGGTTAACAGGGGGCAGGTGCCTGATCGACCACTGGTTATCAAACCACACATCCCCACCGTACATACGCGCATTTAAAAGGTAGTCGAGGTCTTCTCCGCGTGATATCCACGGATCGAATGCGACCCGGCGATATGCCTCGCGATGTATGGCGCACAGGCCTCCATACAGGCTGTTCGAGCGAGAAAGTCGAGTTCCGTTCATGGTCTTGGTGATCCATTCGTTAAACAGCTCCGACTGTTGCCAGAAACGGTCGTACCAGCGGCCTTTCTTCGTTGACTTCCAGGCGCCTTTATTGTCGATGAAAAACCCTGTCTTGATCAGGATGGGAACCCCCTTTGGAGTGAGTTTCCCTAGACCGTAGAGAGCATTCTCGACAAAGAAATCATCCTCGATAACCTCATCATCATCGATGAAGATACATTCCGAATAACCACCTGCCGCAGCAACAATCAGACCAAGATTTCGTGTAGCCCCATACCCGGTAAGCGAAACGCCATCCCTCAGGTTACCAAAGCCTAAAACCTCGGCTCGCAGGTATAACTGTCCAAGTTTCTCGTCATCGACAACCGTAACTGCCAAGGTCTCAGAAAAGGCTTCGGCGATCTCATGCACCTTTGCCGCAGCCTCACGTTCATAACCTTCCTCCGCGACAACTAAAACAACAATAGGGAGATCGACCCCGCTGTCACGAAGTGACATAAGGCATCGAGGAAGTTCCCCTTGATGGTTTACAGGAGTAACGTGGTCATACGTGGCGACGACGTTATAGCTTGGACGTCTGCGTGTGCCTCCTATGTAGGTGGGTATGATGATAACAGGATTCAAGAAAGCTCCTTAGAACGTGCAACCGAGACATAACTTTGGAGTGTGCTTATTACTATAACCTGGGTGTGCGACTGAAACATGGCTTGGCGCTCGATTCGCTGCATCTAGTCTGCTAGAACGAGAGGTCTTCAAGACGTTTGAAGAGCACCTCGATATTCCCAAGGAAACTCCATGGGTCAAACAAGTCTTCAAGTCTGCTCGCAGGAAGGATAGCCGCACGTTTATCCCCTGCGATTCGTTCTTTGAAACCAGGACCCAAACGCGCTTGCTGGATATCTTCCCAAACCTCCATGGCATTGGTTTGAACGATCTCGTACGCGTCTTCACGGCTCAAGCCTGCCTCGACCAATGCCAGCAGCACCTTGCTTGAATAGATAAGGCCGCGCGTACGCTCAAGATTAGCGCGGCAGTTCTCGGGGTAGACCTTCAGCCCGTCTAATATCCATTGCATCTTGGTGATTATGTAATCAAGTGCGATGAAACTATCCACCAACGCGATACGTTCGGCGCTGCTGTGCGAGATGTCGCGCTCGTGCCACAACGCCACATTGTCAAAGGCAACCTGAGCGTTGGCTTTGATGACCCGCGCCATGCCGCATACACGCTCCGCAGTGATGGGGTTGCGTTTGTGGGGCATAGCCGATGAGCCTTTCTGGCCTTTTGCAAAGGGCTCCTCTGCTTCAAGCGTATCGCTTTTCTGCAAGGCGCGCACCTCCATGGCGATGTGCTCAAGCGTTGCCGCCGTCATAGCAAGTGCTGAGGCGATATGCGCATGGTTATCGCGGGCGATGACCTGCGTTGAAAGCGGGTCTGCTGTAAGACCGAGCGCCGCGCACACATACTGCTCGACATAAGGATCGATGCTTGAGTAGCTGCCCACCGCTCCTGAGATGGCTCCACGCGCGGCGCTTAAAGTCCGCGCCTGGATGAGCCTTTCCTCGTTGCGTTTAAGCGCCCAGGCCCAGGCGCCGAACTTCATGCCAAAGGTCATGGGCTCGGCATGGATCCCATGGGTACGCCCAACGCACAACGTGTCCTTGAACTCAAAGGCACGGCGCTGTGCTGTGGTACCAAGCGTGCGCACACCTTCGAGGATGAGATCAAGCGCCTGCGTGAGCTGGTAGCACAGCGCCGTGTCGCCCAAGTCAGACGAGGTCATGCCAAAATGCACCCAACGTGACGGCTTTGGCTTACCTTCTGGTACTGTCGCATCGATATGCTCGGCCACATCGGTAAGAAAAGCTATAACGTCGTGGTTAAGCGTCGCTTCCAGCTCATCGATATGCCTTGCGTTAAAGTCCGCATGCTCGCGTATCCAACGGGCCTCGTCAAGCGTGATGCGAGAGGCGTCGGACTTGGCAAATGCCTTTGTGGCGGCAAGCTCGGCTTGTGCCTCGCAGGCTAGCACCTCGATCTCAAGCCAGATCCGGTATTTGTTTTCAAGACTGAAAAGATCGCCCATCCGCGGGCGTGTATATCGTTCAATCATGAGGATTCATGCTCCTGTATCTGTCCGCGCCACTAAACTTTCAGAATCCTGTATTTGACTGCGTCACAAGCGTATTGTACCTCAAAGCAGGGTAAAGATACAGGTTTCGTGGTATTGTATAAGCGTTCTTCCACATGATGGCTGCAAAAAAGGGTAGGGAAACAATGGATGAAGCGGAAACGATCGACGCCGTGGGAACGGCGGATGAAGCAGAAGCGATCGACACAGTGGGAACGACAGAGGAAGCAGGAGCTGGAGAGTCAATAATTCGCACGACTGAGGCTCATACGCCCAAGATACGCAATCGGGTGCGGATATTCGACATCTTGCGGGGACTGGCGCTGCTCAGCATGGCGACCTGGCATTGCATTTTCGACCTCATCAACCTCTATGGCATGAAGATACCGTGGTTTTATGAGTTCCCGACACAGGTCCTGTGGGGGCAGATTACCGTCTACTGCTTTATCCTCGTATCGGGCGCCTGCTTAAACCTCGGACGCAAAACGGCAAGGCGTGGCCTTGTGGTATTCGGCTGTGCGCTGTTAATCTCACTTGTCACGTATCTTGCCATGCCTGAGATGTTCATCAATTTCGGCATCCTGCACATGTTCGGATGCTGTATGCTGCTGGCGGCCCTTCTTAAACCACTCCTGAAAAAAATCCCCTGGGGCGTCGGCTTGGCGGTGTGTCTCGCACTGTATCTGTTGTTGTACCTCGTGCCGCACGGTTCTATCGGCATCCTGAATTATCCACTAGTGGATTTGCCACGCGAGCTTTATAGCACGAGCTTCCTTTTCCCGATCGGCCTTCCTGGCCCCTCCTACCATTCCGGTGATTATTACCCCATTATCCCCTGGGTATTCCTTTTCTTCGCTGGTTATTTTGTTTTCAGGCCTCTTAAGCGCATTAAGCTGTTCACCGCCACCAAGCCAGGAAAGAACCCCATAGAGTTCCTGGGTCGCTACAGCCTTATCGCCTACATGGCACACCAGCCGCTCATCCTTCTTGTGTTGATGTTACTGAGTTTTGCCGGCGTGCTCTGAGGCGATGCCTGCCTACAACCATCGAGCGACAAGTTTTTCTGACAACACACGCACGATATGATTACCCATACGTAGGTTTTCTGGACGACAACTGAACCAACACAACAGCCCTCCCACTAGACCCTTCATGTCGGGCTTCGCCCTTTATTCAGGGCGACATCGTGGCGTGCTCTGGGGCGGCGAGTTAGTGAGACTGCGGAGGTAGCGAGGGGATGGCGACGATGAAACAAGCGCCGCCACCAGGAAAATTAAAGGCCTCGACCGTGCCCTCGTGAGAGGTAACGATGGCTTTGACAATCGTCAAACCAAGGCCCATACCACCTGTCGAGCGTGTACGCGATGAGTCGCCGCGATAAAAACGGTCGAACAGGCGGGCGGGATCGACGTCCCCAAAGCCGGGCCCATCGTCTGAGACCGTGATGACACTGTGACCTTTGATGCCGCTGAGCGCGACGTCGACCCGCCCGCCGCTTTTTACAACGCGGCTCGCATTGTCGACAAGGTTCGTGACGACCTGCTGGAGGCGGTCAGGATCGCCGAGCACGTCGGGAGCCTCACCGGTTAAAGACGTTATAACCTCTCGAGCGTCGAGCAGGGGCGCAAGCATATCAAGCGCGTGCTCGGCGACGTCGTGGAGGTTAACGCGGTTCAAGACGATCTCACCGTCCCCTTCGATCCGCTGCAAGGTAAGCAGGTCGCTTGCCAGTCTGGTGAGGCGCTCGCTTTCGCGGATGATCGTCTCGCAAAACCGCGTGCGGTCCTCATATGAGATGTCCTCATCAAGCATCGTCTCGGCGGCGCCGCGAATGGCAGTCAGCGGGGTACGCAGCTCATGCGAGACGTCGCTTACAAACTGCCCCTGGCGTTTACTGTCAGCCGAAGCCTCCGCAATCGAAGCACGAACCCGCGCTCCGACCCTGTCAAGCGACTCGGCAAACTCCTGGACGCCAAGCGACGCCAGTTTTGTCCGATCGTCGACAAAGCGCACCGACAGATTCCCTCCGGCTAATTGTCCTACTTTCAAGGCGATCTTTGCGATTGGGCCAAGATAGATGCCTGTTGCAGCATATGAGCAGATGAATGCAAGTATGCCCGCAGGTAGCACAAGGACGAGCATCCAGGTAAAGGCGTTCTCGTTTGAAATGACAACCGCAAGCACGAACAGCACAAAGATAAGCGCGATGACGATGGCAAAAACCGCGCTGATTGCTGAGAGCAGTATCCGGATATTCCTATAACGCATAACAGGGCTTATAGCACTTTAAAGCGATATCCATACCCACGGACTGTTTCGATAAGGCCAGGATCGACGTGCGCAGCCTCAAGTTTGTCACGCAGACGCTTGACATGGGTATCGACGGTCTTTGTCTCAACCAGGTATTCCCAGCCCCACGCATCGCGAAGCAACTGGTCTCGCGATAAGACCTTGCCAGCATGGCGCATCAATGCGGCGAGCAACTCGAACTCACGCGGGGTAAGATCGATGACGTCCGCGCCATGCGAGGCGATATGGGTACCTTCATCGATGTGGATACCACTCACCTCGATGACCTCATTAAAGTCCTTATCCGACGCATTCTCCTGTTGGGCAGTGCGACGCAACAGCGCCTTGACTCGTGCCAGTAACTCACGCACACCAAAGGGTTTTGCGAGATAGTCGTCTCCTCCGATTTCAAGCCCTACGACCTTGTCAAGTTCGGTATCGCGCGCCGAGAGAAACAGCACTGGTACCGTAGTGCTTGAGCGGATGCGACGAACCACCTCATACCCATCCATGTTGGGAAGCATCACATCCAAGACCACAAGGCTGAAAGAGTTCGACAAGATGAGGTCTACAGCGGTGGCTCCATCCTCTGCGATCTGAACCTCATAGCCTTCCTTACGTAGATTGTAACTGACAAACTCAGTGATCGACGGTTCATCGTCAACCACCAAGATACGCGCTGGCGTATTGCTCATGATGCTGCCTTCCTCGTATCAATCGAATCCTAGATTGAATCAACACCCGTTTATCGGTTCGGCACTATACTACCACTGCGTTACAGTACAATGGAGTAGTATCACGCTGAGGTAACGTTTTTGTCACAAAGCGCTGTTATTGCCACTGCAATCCTTGCTTTCCCACCTGCTTGTAATAACGGCGTCGCGTACAAGGGAGTTTCATATGCTGCTTGCTGTTGATATCGGAAACACACAGACGGTTGTTGGCATGTATGACGCAACCGAACTCGTGCTCAAATGTCGCATCGCTACACTTGCAAGCGACACCGCTGATGAATTGCTTGTCAAACTCCAGGGTCTCTTTTCGCTTAGCGGCCTTGCTTTTACCGACGCCACCGATGTAGCCATCGCCTCAGTGGTACCGGCGCTGACGGAGCAGTGGCGTTACATCGCACGCCGATTGACCGATAACGAGCCCCTTGTCCTGACAAGCGCTACTAATACCGGGCTTGCCGTCCACTATGCTAATCCTGCAGAAATCGGCGCCGATCGTATCGCAGACGCCGTTGCAGCCATCCATCTGTACAGGGCGCCGGTACTTGTCGTCGATTTTGGGACAGCGACCAATATCGAGGTCGTCAACAAGGACGGGGCGTTCGTCGGCGGTATCATTGCGCCCGGACTGGCGATATCAGCTGAGGCTTTGTTCCTTGCAGCCGCGCGGCTCACCAAGATCGATATCGAGGTTCCCCCCGCTGTTATCGGCACTAACACAAAGTGCGCCGTGCAGTCAGGCTTGACCTATGGTGAGATTGACCGCATCGACGGACTTGTGCGACGGGTGTTCGATGAACTGGGTTATACGGCGCCCGTGGTGGCCACCGGCGGCCTTTCGCA
>WQXX01000019.1 GCA_009781535.1 Coriobacteriia bacterium
TGGCTTGAGACCTCGATCTATGAGGAACTGCTCAAGCAGGTTGGCGGCAGCTCCTTGGCAGATCTGCAGGAGAACTGGGACAAGGTCGTCAATACTTCGCCAATCGCTGATCCCGCCCACCCAGGGGTCGACAGGCTCTTCAACGGCATCCCTGTCTTTGACGAGCAATCGCGCACTAAAAAGCCCGCTGCCGAGCTGACCGCGGCAGGGCTCGTGGGTCTTGACGGTCGTTATCTCAACAACGCCCCTCAGTGCACCGGTTGGATGGATTTGACTGCTGATGGAGGCTCTGGTTCGTTTTATATCCTCTGGAGCGGCTTGTACAAGCTCACGACAGCGGCAGCAATCCCGTACTATACCGGACAATATGCACCTTCAGAAGATAACGGATACTCCCAACGTGGATTTGCGATGCTGACCATCGGCGCTGGGCTCGAGTCTTTCCAGCAGCCGGTCATCGAAACAGAAGAGCTGCTTTCGCAGATAACCGCTGAAAGCCTCAATGAAACCATTCTTCGACTCGGAGTCTTTACGGTACTGCTCATCGCGCTGGTTATCATCGTAGCGATCTGGCTTGCGAACAGCCTTACCCGCAACATTCAGGATCTCATCAGTGGTATCAGGCACTTCCGGGCTGGGCAACGGCAGTTCCGCTTTAGCTCGCAGCAGGCAGACGAGTTCGGTCAGTTGGCGGATAGCTTTGATGACATGGCTGACAGTATCGTTGATTCTGTCTCCTCGCCTCTGTGTATCACCGACAACGAATACCGTGTCATCTATCTCAACGAAGCCGCCATGAAGCTCACCAACCATACGCTTGAAGAGGCATACGGGAAGCACTACCAAGACTTCAGCATCTATCCACACAACACCATCTATGACCCCGTGCTTGCGTTGGAAGAGGGTCGCGAGGCTGAGGTCTACCACCACGAGCCGACAGGCAGGTACTATCGGGGGACTGCATCTGATTTTCTTGACAAGGACGGCGCCCATATCGGGTACTACGTGCTTACGGTCGACCTGACAGAGATCCAGACAGCTCGTGAGCGTGCAGAGCAGGCCAGCGTTGCCAAAACTTCTTTCTTGTCCAATATGAGCCATGAGATGCGTACGCCGATGAACGCCATCGTCGGTATGACGGTTATCGGGCGTGAGGCACACGACAGCGAAAAGAAGGACTACTGCTTCGACAAGATTGACAGTGCGTCCCATCATCTGCTCGGCGTCATCAACGACATACTTGACATTTCCAAGATTGAAGCGGGCAAGCTGGAGCTCTCCAGAACTGAGTTCAATTTTGAGAAGATGCTCCAGCGCACCGTCACCATCAACTCATTTCGGATTGAAGAGAAGAAGCAAGACCTCGTCGTCCTGCTCGACCCAAACATCCCCATAAGGGTCATTACCGATGAGCAACGTCTTACACAGGTAATTACTAACCTGCTCACCAACGCCAACAAGTTCACACCCGAGGGCGGCAATATCCGTCTGGAGGCTTGTTTGATCAGCGAGGACGAAGCAACGGCGACGATCCAAGTTTCGATTATCGATTCCGGCATCGGCGTCAGCGAAGAGCAGAAGAGCCGCATATTCACCGAGTTCGAGCAGGCTGAAAACAACACTTCTCGTCGCTTTGGCGGTACCGGGCTCGGGCTTGCCATCTCTAAACGCATCGTCGAGATGATGGGCGGGGCGATCTGGGTCGAATCAGAATATGGGTCCGGCTCGAACTTTGTCTTTACGATCAAGGCAAAGAAAGGCGCAACAGAGCAGAAGGGTTACCTGTTGCCGGACGTCAGCTGGGAAACTGTCCGCATCCTGGCAGTTGATGACGATCCTCTGATACTCGAGTTCTTCACGGAGCTGATGGCGCGCATGGGAGTTGTCTTTGACGTCGCTTCCAGCGGCGCAGCAGCGCTTGATCTCATCAGAAAGAACGGCCTGTACGATATCTATTTTATCGACTGGAAGATGGCCGAAATGGACGGAATCCAGCTCTCACGTGCGATTCATGCGATAGACACAACGGATAAATCCGTCATCATCATGATTTCGGCGGCGGAATGGAGTATCATAGAAGCAGAAGCGCGCGAAGCGGGTGTTAAACTGTACCTTCCGAAGCCATTGTTTCCCTCTACGATCGTTGATTGCATCAACACGTGCTTTGGGTTTAAGAGTGCGGTAGCGGGTGCGAGTCTCGAAGTCAAAGAAGAAAACCTCGAGCATGCTTCCTATGCGGGATCCCGTATCCTGCTGGCCGAAGACGTCGATATCAACCGTGAGATCGCGCTTGCGTTGCTGGAACCGACCGAGGCAGTAATCGTCTGCGCTTTTGACGGGCTGGATGCTGTCAGGAAGTTCAGCGAGGCGCCGGAGTCCTTCGATCTGATTTTGATGGATATCCAGATGCCGAGCATGGATGGCCTTGAGGCGACACGGAAGATTCGTGCGATGGATCACCCGGCAGCAAAGACCGTGCCGATCGTCGCGATGACCGCCAATGTCTTTCGTGAGGATATCGAGCAGTGCCTTGCGGCAGGTATGAATGACCATATCGGCAAACCGATTGACTTTGGGGAGGTTCTCAACAGACTCGAGAGGCATTTATCGAAGCGTTGAGGCGCTCGGTTTGTAATAGAGCATGGATTGCCACGACCTGCTGACACAGGTCTCGCAATGACGAACGTATTTGTCACCCCGGGCTCGACCCGGGGTCTACAGGTAAGGTAGTAGCTTGATTACGTGTGTTGTCAGATGACGAACGTATTTGTCACCCCGGGCTCGACCCGGGGCCTACAGGTAAGGTAGTAGCTTGATTACGTGTGTTGTCAGATGAGCTGGGCGCAAGTCGGAGGCCGAAGAATCGGTCGGCGCCTTTGTTGTGTTGGTTTGAAAAGGGGTTTTTGGTAAGAGTTTGACGTCGGTCCTATAAGGGAGATATGGGAAGGTAGGCATGCGCACACGTGTAATGCTGGCAACCACGAGCATCCTGATAGTGGTGTTCGCCGCCCTCGTCTTTGTGATTGCCCACAACGTTTCGGCAACGGTAGAGAATATCATCAGCTCAGAGATGGATGAGACGCTTCAGTCTGTCTGCGGGCAGCTTGAGCAAAACGAGCGGATACGCGAAGCAGCCTATAAGGATATGACCGAAAAGAATCTCGAACTGACGAGAGCAGTTGCCCGCATTATCGCTGCTGATCCATCTCAGCTATCGACCGAAAAGATGATAGCTCTTGCACGGGATCTTCATATCGAGGAGATCCATGTAACTGATGGTAATGGCGTCCTGCGTTGGGGTAACAAGCCAGAGTTTTATGGACTCAACTTCGCAACGAATGAACAGAATCAACCATTTCTTTCAATAATCTCCAACCCAGGAACTGAGCTGGCGCAAGATCCCATGCCGCGCCAGAGTGATGGAGCCTTATACCAATACATCGGCGTCAGCCGTCGTGATGCGAACGGTATCGTCCAGATCGGCGTCTCATTAGACAGCCTGCCTGAGCTGTTGTCTTCGCTTGATCCCAAGGTCGCCCTTCCATCGCTTAAGATCGCCATGGAAGGCGGCGTGTTCATCCTTGATAAAGACGGCGTCATCATCGCCGATAGCCTCGAGATATACCTTGGCCAGAATATGAAGGGGGAGTCATGGTTTGAAAAAGCCATCGACTCTGATTCAGCGATGTTTGAGATCGAGTTCGGCATGACCAGGGCTTATGCCAAGAGTTGTTCGGTAGGGGATACCATTGTCGTCACGTATCGGCCGTATTCGACGATGAGCAATTACCGGAATACGCCGCTGCTCATCATCGTCATCGTCGGGGTGATCGGCGTTGTTTTGCTCGCCAACCTCCTGTACATGGTCTTGACCCGCATAGTCATTCGTCCGATAGAAGATATCAACGATGGGCTTCGGGTGCTGGAGCACGGAGGACGTATCAACGAAAACCTTGCGCGTGGTCGCGAGATGAAGCATTTTGTCTCGGTTGTTAATGAGACCTTTGATCGCCTTGACGCCTCTAACCAAACAGTAATGGAGTTACGGACGTCTGAAACCGACCTGAAAACCCAGCTTGCTGCAAAGGAGCGCATCAACCAGCTTTCACACGACCTTGAGTATCGCGACAGACTGCTCCTGGCAAACAATCGCGTTGCCGGGATTCTACTATCTTCAACCGTCGAGCGTTTTGACGTCGACTTACAACAGTGCCTCGAGATCCTTGGCAAGGCCTCTGAGGCAAACCGCGTCCTTCTCTGGAAACAGACAGCTCCGATCAATGAAGGCAACCTTTCTCTTGACGTCGTCAACGAATGGTGGGACAGCCGTTTTGAGCGCTATAAGACCAGCCAGCAATCTCATCTTGCCTACGTCGGCACCCCTCCTGAGTGGTTGTTCGATGTTATCAGCGGCGCGGTACTTGCCGGTCCTGTGCGTGGTTTTGCCAAGTCATTGCGCGAACCGCTGTTGGCCCAGGGCATCAAATCGGTCTTCATGTACCCCGTGCTCATCAACAGCTCCTTCTGGGGCCTGCTGGAATACACGTACTATGAGGAGGAAAAAGCCCTGGACGACTCCGAGCAAAATCTGCTGCGCTCGGGCAACCTGCTGGTCATTAACGGCCTGACGCGCAACCAGATGACGCTTTCGCTCATCGAGGCACGCCGCGAAGCCCTGGCTGGTACCCAGGCTAAGAGCAACTTCCTCTCGACGATGAGCCATGAGATCCGCACTCCGCTCAATGCCATCGTTGGCATGACGACCATCGGATTGGGCAACAGGGACACAGATCGCAAGGACTACTGCTTCAGCAGGATCGAGGAATCCACCAAGCATCTGCTCGGTGTGATCAACAACGTCCTTGACATCTCCAAGATCGAAGCAGCCAGAATTGAGCTCTCTCCGGTCGATTTCAGTTTTGAACAGCTGTTCCATCGGGCGGTCGGCGTCGTTAAGCATAAACTTGATGAGAAGCACCTACGTTTTTCAGTGTATATCGACCGCCGCATCCCCAAGATCCTTGTTGGTGACGATCAGCGCCTTGCGCAGGTCATCATCAACTTACTTGGTAATGCGGTGAAGTTCACACCTGACCATGGCGCCATCGGTATCGAGACCAGATTGGTAGCTCGCCAAGGCGAGGACTGCACGATAGAGATTTCAATCAGCGACACGGGTATCGGCATCGCACCTGACCAACTCGAGCGCCTGTTCAACCCCTTTGTACAGGCTAACGAGACAACAGCCCGTAACTATGGCGGTACTGGTTTGGGCTTGTCTATATCAAAAAGCATCGTCGAGCTTATGGATGGCAGGATCTGGGCAGAATCAGAGCTTGGCAAAGGCACGACCATCCACTTCAACTTCAAGACAAAGCCAGGCAACGCGAATAATATTGATAGATCCGATACGCCTGATACCGTCTTGTCGACCCGCTCAAAGAAGGCTGCGACGACGGTAACACATACCAAAGAAACACCCGAGACCATTGATTTAAGCGGCCATGTTGTCCTGATTGCGGAAGATATCGACATCAACCGCGAGATTGTCGCTGCCCTGCTCGAGCCGACCGGGCTTACCATGGATTTTGCCGTCGATGGCAGGCAGGCCCTTGAGATGTTCATGAAAGACCCCTTGCGTTATGAAGCGATACTCATGGACGTGCAGATGCCGGGCATGGATGGGGTTGAGGCAACGCGGCGGATACGCGCCCTTGACTACCGGGCGGCAAAACGGATACCTATCATTGCCATGACGGCAAATGTATTCAAAGAGGACGTCGAACGCTTCCTCCAGGCTGGTATGGATGACCATGTCGGCAAGCCGATAGATTTCTTTGAACTTCGAAAGAAATTGCGAACCTATCTTCGATTTGGAGTATAATGTGAAGCGGTGGGTGGGATGCCTGCCCGTTACGTAGTGCACCGTAGACTGTATGAGTGGGGACTCGCGATCCGTGAAAGGTTTTTATCAAACACATAAAAAGTTTGTGTTGCTTGCTGCCATGGCGCTCCTGCTCAGTGCGCTGGCATTTGGCCTCGTAAGTTGCAGCGATAACACGTACCCAAAAAAGGGCGAGACCAACCCCGGCTTTCCGCGCGATAACACCCCTGTAGTACTACAAGCCACACAGCCAGGTACAGCTGTTGAAGAGAACAGCAAAGTGGTCGTAGATTATTCCAATATCTCAGAAGGATATATCTGCGTTAAATCCTTCCTTGGAGGGACCAAGGTCAAGGTACTCGTCGAGGTGGCTGGCTTGCGCTATCAATATACGATCCAGAACACCGACCGTTTTATCACCATCCCGCTGTCCGAAGGCAATGGCGTCTATACGGTTGGCGTATACGAGCATGTGGAAGGCGACCTCTATGCGGCAATCCTGTCGCTGGACGGACTCAGCGTTCGTCTTGATGATGAGTTCAGCGTCTTTTTATATCCTAACCAGGTCGTTAATTTCTCGATGGGGGACAAGGCTGTACAACTCTCAGAAAAACTGGCGGATGGAACAACCAGCGAACTTGAGGCGCTCAATGAGATATATCAATGGGTTGCATCCAATATCAAATATGACGAGGCAAAGGCGGCGTTGGCTACCGCAGGCGCTCTCCCCAACTATATACCCAACAATACAAGCACCATCGATACAAAAACAGGCATCTGTTTTGACTACGCAGTCCTTACGGTCTCCATGCTCAGAGCGCAGCGGATTCCCGCGCGTCTGGTCATCGGGTATGCAGGCGGCGTCTATCATGCCTGGATTGAGGTGTACAGCGTCGAGACCGGCTCGATTGGCAGATATCGCTTTACAGGAACCAAGTGGGTGCAGATGGATCCCACGTTTGATGCTGCGAACAAAGGAGTAGTCGACCTATCGGGGCTGATTGGAAGTGGCACTGATTACCAGAAACTGTTCTACCACTGAAATGGGAATAGGCGTATGAGAGATGTAAGCGAGCGCACGTGATATCATATTGAGAGCGAATGATACGATTGTACGTAGCATGATGTTGGTTATCGCAGGTGGTACGATACCGGCAAAGAGGGGAACTACGAGGGTACAACGATAGCGTTGGGCTATCTTCACGAAAGAAAGAGGACGACATGGCTGGCAGAAAGAAGGAATTGACACCTGCTGAGCTCGATCTGTTTTTCAGCAACCTCGAGCTGGTCTATCATTCGGGGCTTCCGCTGTCCGAGGGTTTTGACATACTGAGGAGCAACGCACAGAGCTCGTATGATAAAAAGCGCCTCGACGCCCTCTACACGGCTGCCATCAACGGGGAATCTCTGTCCAAAGCGCTTGACAGGCAGGGCGACCTGCCCGACTATGCGCTCTCGCTCATCCACATCGGTGAGCAGACCGGGCGCATGGAGGAGACCTTCGCAAGCCTTCATTCCTATTATCAGAAGCGCGATATCCTCACCCAGTCCATCAAATCCTCGCTGACCTATCCACTTTCGATGCTTGTAGTTGTACTGGTGGTCGTTATCGTCTTACTTACCCAGGCGATGCCGGTATTTGACCAGGTATTCCGCCAGCTCGGTTTTGAGATGACCGGCGTTGCGGCTGCCCTGCTTGATATTGGCGCAGTTTTAAGCCAGTATGCGCTGTATATCGCCGGCGCCCTTATCGGCATCATCGTTATCGTCGTTATACTGCGTCTGCTGCCGATAGGCAAGCGCTTCTTCAGCGCCCTGTTCCAGAGCGCACCTTTTACACGGACCTTAAGCCTGAGGCTTTCCGTCCAGCGTTATGCCCTGGCGCTTTCTACGCTGTTGATAGCAGGGCTTCATGTCGATCAGGCGCTTGAGTATGCCGAGCCGCTCGTTGATGATAAACGGGCTCGTGCCCGCGTCAAGGTCATCCATCAGGAAGTCATGGCAGGCGAGACCTTCTTAGCTGCCATCGAGCACAGCAAACTCTTCCCACCCAATGCGATGGCTCTGCTTGCGGTGGGCTTTAAGACCGGTACGGATTCTGATGCACTTGAGCAGGTCGGCGAGCAGATCACCCTTGAGACGGAACATCGTGTCGAGACCCTGGTTGCTGCCATCGAGCCTTCGCTTGTAGCAATCATGTGCATCCTGGTCGGCATCATCCTTTTGTCTGTCATGCTGCCGCTGCTCGGCGTGCTGACAGGCTTTTAGATCAAAGTCACACGGATAACAGAGAGGCGACCATGGCTCGTAGACAAGAAGGACCAAGGCAGACCACGAAAAAACGGATCGTTCTTTCGTCGTTACTGCTTACGGTACTTTTCATCATCTTGCTCATCGTGGCGATGGAGTATGGGATCCTTGGTTTTTCCGGTCGCGTGCAGAACAATCAAGCGCAGTTCCTTTCTGACGCGGTACGTCGCAGCGCGGTGCAGTGTTATGCGCTTGAGGGTCGTTACCCTGATTCGGTTGAGTATCTCGAAGAGAACTACGGCTTGATCGTCGATCGCAACCGTTATGCCGTATATTACGAGTCGATGGGAGCAAATATCCTCCCGCAGATCCGGGTAGTTGTGATCAGCAAGTAACTGGGAGTTGTACGTAGCTGGGAGTTGTACGTAGCTGGGAGTTTGATACACAGGTGTTAAAGGTGTTGGGATGCGTTGTATCAGTGCAGGCACGTGGATAGAGGAAGGAGGTAGCGGTGCGGCATAAAAGGTTTTCTTTCGAGCTGTTTTTAGTGATGCTCGTATTCAGCATCTTTGCCGTGGGCGCCCTGTTCCTCTGTACGGTTGGTGCGAATACCTATCGCGATACGACTGCGGTCATGCGACAGAACTATGACTTCCGCACCGGCGTGATGTACCTGACTGAGAAAACGCGCCAAAGCGACGTTGCGGGTTCGATCAGCGTGCGAAAGATCAATGGCGTCGATGCCCTCGTGCTCGTTGAACAACAGACCGGCAAAGGTTATGAGACCTGGATCTTTGTATACGACAACAATCTCTGTGAGCAGTTCATCCCCTCCGGAGCTGACGTCATACTCTCGCAACTCCAACCCATCATGCCCATGGAGAGCATGAATCTGAGTATCGACCGGTCCGGTCAACTCACAATCGAGTTAAAGACTCCTGACGGTTTGCTTTCGACGATGACGCTTACCCTCAAGTCTCAGGGCCCGGCCTTTAACCTTAACCCTGTTGGAGGCGGTGCCTGATGGCTGCACCGTCCCGATCCCGTGCATTCTTTCTCGAGTTCGTATTAGACCTTGTGGTCTTTGCTCTGTGCGCCATCATCTCGATGCAGGTTTTTTTCGAAGCTCGGATGACCAGCAACCAGTCTTCGGCGCTTTCTCACATGGCTATCGAGGCGCAAATCATCGCGGAGACTTTCAAGGCAAAGGACGGCAATGCCGAGGCGATAGTCTCAGCTGTTCGTTCAATGAACACGTCATCAGCCTCAGGCTCGGTCATGGTAATCGAAGAAGGCAAGCTTATCACCATCTACTATGACAGGGACTTCAAACTGACCACAAAAGATGACGCTTCCTACCGCATCGAATGTCGTATCGATAGCTCAGGCGCGGTCAAAATCGCGCATATCGCGGTTTATGACAGGACAAAAGAGATATTCTCGCTTGAGGCGCGGGATTATGTCCCGAGTTCTTCTGTGCGGGGAGGTGGCGCCTGATGCCTGAAAAAAGCCTGGCCCCGATGGCAACAGCAGCCCGGATGCCCCGCCACAAGGTGAGGGGTCGCTCTGCGCTCGGCATTGGCGTCACGACGCTCGTCACCGTGCTCGTGGTCATGCTGCTTGCGGCGTTTTCGGTACTTTCGCTTGCCTCAGCACGCTCGGACATGCGTTTATCATCGATGTCTGCACAATCGGTCTCGGACTATTACGCAGCCGATAGCGAAGCGACAATGTGGTATTCTGCGCTCGACTCGCTCCTGGCGAGGTCAGCTTCCCAATCGACTGACTGGGATCGAGTACTGCGCAATGCAGGATATTCGGTGCAACGTGCAAGCGATGGAGGGATCCAGGTTCGCGAGACCTTTGCTATGGGCCCCTACCGAGAGCTTGTGGTTACGGTTGCCATCGCTGAGAATGGCACCCCAATGATACGTCAGTGGCAGACCTTTTCTGTCGCTGCAAACAGGTAAGTGATAGTCGGTAATAACTGTTACGAAGTAAGAGAATGAGGTTACCATGGATGCAAAAGCACTGTTAAGCGAACTGGTCGAGAAAGGTGTTGCGGATATCTTCATCATCACCGGAAAGCCGCTCAGCTATAAGCGCGGGACGTCTATCGAGCAGCTGAACGACAAGATCCTGCTTCCGCCTGACACCGAGCAGATCATCTCCCAGATCTATGAGATGGCTGAGAACCGCTCAATGAAAAACATACGAGAACACGGGGACGACGATTTCTCGTTTGCCATCAAGGGAGTGTCGCGTTTTCGCGTGAACACGTATAAGCAGCGCGGTTCGCTTGCCGCCGTCATCCGTGTCGTTGCCTTTGAGCTGCCCGATCCGATCAGGCTGCACATTCCGCCGTCGGTGCTTGACCTTACTGACCTGCGTCGCGGCCTTGTATTGATAACAGGGCCGGCTGGCAGCGGCAAGACGACAACGCTTGCCTGCCTTATCGACCGCATCAACGCGCGGAGCAACAACCATGTCATCACGCTGGAAAACCCCATCGAGTTTTTGCACCGCCACAAGAGAAGCCTTATCTCCCAGCGCGAGATAGGCATCGACACCGCAAGCTATGCAACGGCGTTGCGCGCGGCATTACGTGAGAGCCCTGACGTCATACTCATCGGCGAGCTGCGCGACCCCGAGACCATCTCGATTGCCCTTACAGCTGCCGAAACCGGACACCTCGTGCTTTCGACGCTGCATACGGTTGGAGCGGTGAACACGGTTGACCGTCTCGTCGATTCCTTCCGTGCCGAGCAACAGGCTCAGGTGCGTATGCAGCTGTCGATGGTGCTCCAGAGCGTGGTGTCGCAGCAACTGCTGCCGACCACCGATGGCGGCATGATTCCAGCCTTTGAGATCATGCACTGCAACAACGCCATCCGCAATCTTATCCGTGAGGGTCGTACACATCAGATGTCAGCCGTTATCAATACCAGCGCCTCCGAAGGCATGATTGGCATGGACTCCTGCCTGCTTGGCCTGTATCAGAGCGGTAGGATCGGCGCCCAGGACATGATCACCCACGCGTTAGCACCTGAAGCCCTGGCCAAGCAGGCAGGCCTCTAGGGTTCGCAGATTATTCCAATCGGATGTCGCCCCAGACGTGATCTGGGGCCTAGCGTGGGATTAACAGGAAGCATGCATGTGTCCGACGATAAGCCTACGTATTGGCATGTAATCAGCGATTTCCGATAACGTGTTTTTGAAAGGTGGAAGATAGATGAAAAAACTACTTGTTCTCAGTATCGCAATCCTGCTGGCAGTGCTGCTTGTCGGCTGTAACGGAAACACCATGTCGAGTTTCTGGACGCTCTCGACTGGAGTCAAGTCAAATCTGCAGGATACCAGCTGGGGGATGACAGCCAAAACAGTCAACGGGCATGCGACGCGGAATATCTATATGCCCCAGGAAAGTCTCGACGCCTTGTATGTAGATAACACCAACAGCGAGGGCAAGGTGACAGTTGTCCTCCTTGGTCCAGAAGAGCGGTCCTTTGATGTTTCGGGGAGCTTCCATAAAAAGCTCGATACGAGCGGGCTAGAGCCGGGGTGGTACACCGTACGCCTCGATTGCGAAGGTGTGAAGAACTGGGATCTGCTTATTAAATGGTGATAATCTGATAAAGTTTCAGGTTCGTATTGCCTGGAAGAGGCAATGGATACGCCCGGGTGCGTGGACAGCATTGACGTGGAGCGATAGATACAGTACCATTTTCCAGCTTGAGTTCACGGGCTTTTACCGTGTGCGTAAGCCTGCAACTTGATAAATGCACAGTGTACAGACAAGCGACTTCAACCACGCAAGATATTCTTTGTCTGGTAGGCGCAGCAAAAGCTGACGCCAGATAAGGAATAAGCAAGCGAAAGCCCACATAGCTCAGTCGGTAGAGCACTTCCTTGGTAAGGAAGAGGCCACCGGTTCAAGTCCGGTTGTGGGCTCCATTAAAGTTTTATGGTATAGTGAGACATTACCGGACGAAAAAAGAGTTGTTGACAGTGGAGGTGTGCCCGAGTGGCTAAAGGGGATGGGCTGTAAACCCATTGGCGATGCCTACCATGGTTCGAATCCATGCGCCTCCACCATTTTCCAGCAATCATCAGAAGTAACAAAGCAAAGAGACAAGTTGGCGGTGTAGCTCAGTTGGTCAGAGCACACGGTTCATACCCGTGGCGTCATTGGTTCAAATCCAATCACCGCTACCAGCAAAGTAGGTCTTTGAAAAACAAAGACGTGATATACGAGTAGTCGTGGGAATGGATGATTGGATTTGAACCAATCATACCCATCAAATCAAAAACCCCATCCATTGAACATGCCCCTCGAGGGCAAACAATCCCTTAA
>WQXX01000020.1 GCA_009781535.1 Coriobacteriia bacterium
CGGGCGCTCGATTTCGCTTAGCAGGGGCTTTATGCGATCCCAAAGGGGCTCAGTCGTCCGAATCACTGTCTACCTTTATCGCATTGTAATACTCATATGCCGCGAGCCCCACAGCAATGGTTGCTGCATAAGCGATACTGGCGCGGATGGCAAAGCCAGCCATCGAGACTTTTTTAACCAGGAAACGCACGAGTGTGCGGCTGCCAAAAGCTCCAACGACAAGCACTGCCATCTCCTTGATGCGGCTTGTACCGAGAGGGTGACCGCACATGGCTGCTATCTGTAAGGCAAGCCTCATCTGGTTAAGCGTCAGCAGTGGCATATCGGCGCCTGGGATGAAGAAAGCTGCTCCGATCAACGCGTTTTCAAGTGCAACCTTGCGCATCAATTCCATCGCAACCGGACGGCGTAAGAATGGATATGCCTTGGCAAAGGTCACGAGGCACTGTTCGAGATTATCTGCCATCCAATCCGCCAATTCATCAAACACCGCATCAAAAACACAGAGCGGGTCATCGGGTTGCACGGATGATGGCTTTTTACTCACCGCTGTACGCCCAAACCTGAAAGCGCCCTGGCAACAGCCTGCATCAGGCTGTGCGTCTTGATCGAGACCATCCGTCATATCCATAGTGGCGTCAGCGAAATCAGGAACCGGGATGATGTCCTTTATGTCATCGATGATGGTCTCTGCCTTAAGATGTGGTATGAGGACCGCAGGATGGGTCGTGATCGTCACTACCGCATCTGCATACCCATATGCAAGCTCGATAAGATCGCTCGTGCAAGGGCTCGAAGCAGCCAGGATAAGAGCAAGCTCAGCGTTATGAAGATACACATCTGTTAAATCTGGAAGCTCTGTCCCATAACTTCGCACGAGTACCATCACCTTGCTTGTCTGAGGTCGCAGCTTCTCACGCACATACGCTAATAAGCGCGCATCAACACTTCGATCGACAAGGAGCAGCAATGATACAACCCCCTCCAGCTGAGAGTCGATGGCTTCGCTTGCGGAGTTGAGCGCCTTATAACTGGTCGGCGCAGCTGAAATCCCTTCGCGCAATGCTCTCAAACCGAGATCCATAACTTGTGCAATCGTAATCCTTGCCATTCTCAAATCACCTCATTCGGTCATTCGCGTTCCGATATGTCCAAAGCGATCGCCTGCGTTGCGACGTGTCCATATAGAGCATAACAGACCAAGCACTATAAAGTTAGTGACCATGAATGATGAGCCGTAGCTTACAAAGGGCAGCGGTATACCCGTGATTGGCATCAGGCCGCAGGTCATACCGATGTTTTCAAGCACATGGAAAAACCACATTCCGAGTATCGATGCAGCAATGATCGAACCAAAGGTGTTCTTTGCGGTAAAAGCGATGCGGAGTATGATGAAGAATTGGAGAATGAACAAGGCGATAAGCGCCATACTTCCCACAAAACCGAACTCCTCAGCAAGTACGCAGAAGATGAAATCCGTGGGGGTCTCTGGCAAGAAGCCGAGGCCGGATTGCATCGCATTGCCATAACCCTTGCCCAGCAAACCTCCCGATCCTATGGCGATCTTGGCTTGCGTGAGATGGTAACTCACGCCTGTAGGGTCGATGTCGTTATCGAGGAATACAAGAATACGGTTTTTCTGATAATCCTTGATAAGCACATCTCGCTCAAAATACGAATCAAGGTAGCCATCGACCACAATAAGCAAGACGAGGGCAGCTATGATGACTATGGCGGTGATGATAAGCCATTTCCGGTTGGCGCCGCCTGTGAATAACGCCACAACGGCGATAACAAAGAATACAAGCCCGGTGCCAAGATCTGGCTGAGCCATAATGCAGACAACCGGAATGAGAAGCATTCCAAGCACCTTGAGATAATCCTTGCCCGAATTGAGCTTTCCCCGATATTGGCTCACAAGAGCAGCGGCAGCAAGGATAAGCAGCGGCTTGGCTAACTCAGCTGGCTGGAATTGGAGGCCAAAGATATTGACCCAGTTGTACGCGCCGTTGACTTCTACGCCGATACCAGGAACAAGCGGCAGAAGGACAAGTATCACCGGGATGATCAGCAAGGGTAAGGCAAACCTCGCAAACCTGCGGTAGTCAAACCACCACAACACAGCAAATGCCATTAGACCGATAAGTATACCGGTGAGCTGACGCGAGAGAGTGTAGTCGGAATGCCCAATGATCGCAGAAGACACAATGAGCAGACCATAACAGGCAAGCAGGGCCGTCACCGCCAGCAGAGGAATGTTTATCACAGCCAACACGCGTGTGTGCAAAGGGATGTGCTTGAGGTCGCGCGAGACGCTGTCATGCTGTTGGAGTTTAGGGGTTATCGCCATCTCTGACCCTTACCGCTCGCCCGTATCCTCGCCAGCAACAATCACGCCGACGTCGACGCCATAGATGGCAGCAAAGGTGTGCAGTACACCCACGATGGCGCTTGCTGAGCCGCCGCCGCCTTCCTCAATGACACAAGCAACACAGTATTGAGGATCATTGACCGGCCCGTAGGCAACAAACCAGGCGTACTCATCCTTGTTGGCAACCTCAGCCGTACCCGATTTTCCTGCCAGCACCACAGGTATGGGATTGAATATCTTCTCTCGCACGATGACCCGCTTGAGTCCATCGATCACACGGTTGAGGTGTACCTGATCATACTGGGGCTGCACATCGCTGGGCGTCGGCCTATGGGTGATGATCGTCTCTCCCTCTTTGTTGACGACCTTATGGAAGATATGAGGTTTTATGGCGCTTCCTCGTGCGATGGTCGCATACCCATTAGCCAACTGCAACGGTGTGACAAGCATATCGCCTTGCCCGATGCACATGCTGGTCATATCGCCAGGGTTCCACGTGGCGTCTTCTGGAGTGTCAACAAACGCCCGTTGCTTCCATAGGAAATTCGGGATCCGCCCGCTCGCCTCTCCCGGAAGATCGATGCCGGTGGGCGCATGAAAACCCCATGACTTGAGACTATCCTGTAAGACGTCATGTTCGGCAGCACGAGCCTTTTCGTCGTAAGGCAAGGCGTTCCACACCGCAAACCATGGCTTAAAGAACCCATCGGCAACGTTATAAAAGAAAAGGTCGCAGGATTGGTTGATGGCTTCCTCAAGACCCATATTCCCGTGTCCATAGGGGTGAATCCAGCATCTTTGCCCCCACTGATCTCCATACTCATTCCAGTAGCCGTTGCAGTAGAACTGCGTATAAGGACCGATAACGCCATGAGCCAAACCGGCCATACTGGTAAAGGCTTTAAACGTCGAAGCTGCAGGATACAATCCAGAGATAACACGGTTGGTAAGCGGATAATTCGAGGCTATGTTCATCAGCTGTTCCCAGAGATCGATCGAGATACCGCCTGCAAGGTCGGAAGGGTTATAGGTCGGATAACTTGACGCGGCCAGGATACCACCTTCTTTGACATCAATGCACAGCAGCGCTCCCCCATTCGCTTTCACATGGCCTCTTTCGTGGGCAGCCAGAATCGTCTCGTAAAGGATACGATCCGTATTTCGTTGGAGATTGGCGTCAATCGTTAAACAGACGTCGCTGCCATACATCGGCTTGAGCTCATCGATCAACTCAAGTGGGGCTCCCGACGAGTCGATCAGGTAGGTCTTTCTTCCACGCATGCCTCGCAGGATCTGCTCGAATTCGTATTCTGCTCCATCTTTGCCAACGATATCGCCACTCTCATATTGGAAGGTCTCTGATGCTTCTTGTTCATTGAGCGTATCCTGGGTAACCGGGCCAGTGTAGCCAAGAAGATGTGCCGCAAGATTACCGTTGGGATAATAGCGAACGGTGCGGTTTTCTATACTGACGCCTTCGAACAGGGTCGGATGCTCTTTGATGAAAGCAACCGAACGCATAGGGACGTCGGATGCAATTGTGCGGTCTGCTTGCATACCCACGGTATCGTTGAGAATGTTGCGCCGTACTACTCCCCGTGGGATTCCAAGCAGGAGCGACAGGCGATGGACAAGTCCTCGGTCGTTGGCAAGGCTCCGTTTACCGGTAAGCACGATCGAGGGACGGTTGGTGATAAGCTCGACCCCGTTGCGGTCAAGTATCCTTCCTCTGATGGCAGGTACGGAGATATTCGAGGTCATGTTCTTATCAGCCAAACCCACGTATTCGTCATGTGAGAGTATCTGCAAGGTCCAGAGTCGAACTGCCAATGTCCCAAAAAAGATGGCGATCAGAGCGCCAAAGGCATAAAAACGCCCCTTAGCCTCAGGACCGCTTTTTGGAGTCGTATCGAGAGTGCGCCTGACAAAAACCTCGTCTTTTGCAATCGGGGCTTCTACCCGCTCCAAGCCCGGGAGGAGCCCGAGCTTATCTTTCCGGCGGTTCCTGACCAATAAAAAGATAAGAAACGCCAAAGCGATAATGAATAAAAAGGCGGCAAGGCCGACGATGATGGCAAGCACATAGACGTTCATTTTAAAAACGTATCTTCCGCTGAATCGATCGACCTTTGACCAGGGTGCCTTTGCGTCCTTGTTTGTTTTTACGGCTCGTCAGACCTCCAGGTTTGTTATTAACCTTCCTGTTGTTGAGATAGTTCCTGATCACAAGCACAACCACCGCGACTATCGCCTCGTAGATAGCGCTGGGCAACGATCGAAAAACAAGCGAATATAAGATGTTAGAATCGTAGCCGATGACGACCAGGATAATTCCATGAAGCAACTCCCCGAGCAGTAGGGCAATGACAACAGCAAAGAGCTCGATTATCCAGTTGCTCTGAAAAGCGTCTTTGTTAAAGGCGCTGAGTGCAAAACTCATTACGGTGAGTAGAAGCGCCATGACCCCGATGGGACCTTGGGAGAACAGGTCATAGCAAAAACCGAGGATGAAGCCATAAATCGTCGAACGTGTCGCAGGGTTGTTAAGCGCAACGATGATGGTAACGATCATGATGATATTTGGAACAGCCGAGACGATGGCGATATTAGGCGCTATAGCAAGTTGCAAGACGACGGCAAGCAAGCCGATGAGCGCCAGAATACCCGGGTGTGTCTGCTTGGGCGTACCTGGATTAAAGCTGTGATCCCGCTTGGGACTCATGTCAGCTACCCTCCCCTGTTGTGCCTGTCAAGCCTGAGGTAGTACTCGTAGATTGGTCTTCCTGAGAAGGAGAGACAGGTGGTTTATAGGTAACCTCGGATTGACGCCCTGTGAGAACAGAGACTTCCCCGATGGGATAATCCACCCATTCTACTGGAGCCACAACAACGGTTTTGTACATATCGGTTGGGTTATAAAAGATGCTGAACACCACTCCGATGACAATCCCTTTTGGATACACGCCTCCCACACCTGAGGTGATAACGGCTTCTCCTTCATTGACTGGGGCGTCAAGAGAAATATAACTCAGGTAGAGCAGTCCTTCCTGCGAACCAGACATCACCGCTTCGGTGCGCGTCTCCTGTAGATAGACCGCAACACCACTACGAGGGTCGGTCAGCAGGCGTACCGTCGATGAAAACGGGCCGACTGACTCAATCTGTCCCATAAGCCCATTCGCGCTGACAACCGGCATGCCTATCGTTATGCCGTCCAGAGAGCCTTTGTCTATGGTGACGGTACGGTTCCAGGAGTCGGTCGTACGAGAAATGATGCGTGCGCCACAAGGTGCAAGATTGTATGCATCGACAATCCGAAGCAGGTCTTTTAGCCGTTCATTCTCCAGCCGGTGTTCTTTGAGCAGAAGTACTAAGGCCTGCAATTCCTCGTTGCGCCTGCGTAATTCTGCGACGTCCTCAGGATCAGCTGTCATATTTGATGTAGCATTATTGGCCGCGTTAAACGGAAGCCCGAGAAACCTGCCTACCTGCTGGATAGGGGCAGTTACAGCCATGGAGCCCGCCCGCAGTTTATGAAGCGGTCCGCTCGCGCCTTCGAGCAGCCAGACCGTCATCAACACAATCGAAAGCAAGCTGAGGACTATGGTGACAATCCCCGCCGAAACACGTTTCGGTCTGTGGGGGGCAAGCGCCATACGAGAGGCGACCTTTCTTATCGCTGCGTGTAAGAACGCTGTAAGGCGTTCGGGTTCTCCAGTGCCATCGCACATCCCATGACGACATTGGTGAATGCGGTATCAGAAACGTAGACCGGAACTTCAAGTTCGTGAGTCAAAAACACGTCGAGCATCTTGAGCAGCGCACCACCGCCCGTAAGTAGGATCCCATTTGTGATGATATCGGCTGCCAGGTCCGGGTCGGTTTCCAGGAAGGTCTCCTTGACAGCAATGAGAATATCCTGCAAGGGCCCACGGATGCCATCCCGCACATCCTCGGACTGGATAAGCTCACTACGAGGCAAATTCGTCGCCAAGTCGCGTCCCGAGATCTCCATATCAAGCTCGCCGGTTGAGATGGGCATGGCTGACCCTATGCCGATTTTGATATCTTCTGCCGTCCGAACGCCGATATTCAGCCCATAGACCTCGCGCACATGGCGCGCGATCGCCTCGTCAAACTCATTGCCTGCGATACGCAAGGAGCGTGACGTAACGATGCCACCGAGCGAGATGACCGCGATCTCGGTGGTGCCACCGCCGATGTCGATAACCATAGAGCCGGTTGGTTCTTCAACGGGCAATCCGGCGCCGATAGCAGCAGCCATCGGCTCCTCAAGCAGGAAGGCCTGACGCGCGCCAGCCTGGATGGTAGCCTCAAAGACCGCACGCTTTTCTACCGACGTTACGCCGCAGGGGATGCAGATGACAATACGGGGCTTTGGCTGCCAGAGGCGCGTTTTAGGATTGGCTTTGCTGATAAAGTGCGAGAGCATCGCTTCAGTTACGTCATAATCAGCGATGACGCCGTCTGCAAGCGGACGCTCGACTGAGATATTGCCTGGGTTGCGCCCAATCATCTCACGTGCTTCAGATCCTACCGAGATGACACGATTGACTTCATTATCGATAGCGACGACTGAAGGCTCGTTTAGAACAATACCCTCGCCACTGACGGCGACAAGCGTATTAGCCGTCCCCAGATCGATGGCCATATCGCAACTCCACTGGCTGAATAAACTATCGAGAAACGACATCGTCGTCCAATACTCCTTACTTCGACACCTGACTGCTCAATCTGTAATATCTATGCGTACGTCTCCTGTAGATGCTTCAATAAGCACCTTGCCTGATGGTCGCACCAAGGTATTGTGACAATCACCTCGGTAAACGCCTCAAGCGAACAACCTTGCAAAGAGGCACGTGCGGCCAAAAGACCTTAACGGTTCATTTTAACATATGAGCCGTCACTCAGGAAAGAAGATGCCTATCTCTCGTACTGCTGAAGCAGGAGAGTCAGAACCATGGATGACATTGGCATCCATGATAAGACCGAAATCACCACGGATGGTACCGGGGGCAGCGTCCTTGGGATTGGTCGCGCCCATGAGCTTCCGCGTGATTTGGATCGCTTCTTCGCCAGATACCACGAGCTTGACTACCGGCCCGGACGTGATGTACTTGATGAGACCATCGTAAAACGGCTTGCCCACATGTTCGGCGTAATTCGCGGCAGCCTGTTCAGGAGTGACCTGCGCCAGTTCGAGCCGCTCGATGGTCAAGCCGACACGCTCAAAGCGTGCGATGATATCGCCGATGTGGCGATTGGCAACAGCATCGGGTTTCAGCATTGCATAGGTTCTCTCTTGCATGTTCTACCTTTCTTGATATCGCAGGGCTGTGGCGTCTTTATTGCTGCGAGGCGGACAGGACTTTCGTGCCTATTTGCCAATGAGACGAGCAGGGCTGTAGGATCTTTATTGTTGCGAGGCAAAGATCAACGTGATGTCGCTGATCTCCCAACCGAGGAAGGAACGTTCCAGAGATATCTCGTACCAAAGTGTCCCACCCTTACTCAGATGGGCGATTACCATGACTTCGGTATTTGTCATCGTCGTCTCAAAATAAGTGATCTCGATATCGGCAGTCTTAGCGACCGTACTCATCTTCTGACCGATGACCTTTGCATTCGACTCCCCTGACGCCCAATACTGCAAGACGTCTTCCCCCTGCGCATGCGCAGTAAAGAGATCGTTGATGACCATCTCCTGCGTGGGATAACCATATCCTTGCCAATAGGCATAGACCCCAGCCCCAAGGGCAAGGACGAGAAGAATCATAAAGACAAGCAGGATCTTTAGCCCTATATGGCGCTGCTTGCGTTCCTTGCGCAGCTGGCGTTTACCCATCGCAATGAGGTCGTCGTCGGTTGCGGTAAAAAAGCCTGTATCGTAGGCAGCCGGAACATTGCCGCCGCCATAACCTTCCTCCTCATTCATATACGAATAACGAGGGCCCGATCCACCGCGTGCGCGGGAGGAGCCGGAGGATGAGGTATTAGTGTAGTAATCATCTGAAGCGCCATCATCGCCGGCTGCCCCATACGCATCCTCAGAGGCGTACTCGTCTGCAGAGGCGTACTCCTCTTCGGTCTCAAATGCGTAGTATGAGGAGTCTGTACTGGATTGGGCCTTTGAGTAGCTAGCTTCCAGTGCATCCTGAGCCTTCTCGTAATCGAGCATAGCCTCTTTTGTCAGAGCGTATCGGCCTTCTGCAACAGCTGAGGTAAACGCGTCGACGGCATCCTGGTACCGGCCAATCGCCGTATATGCTTGCCCAAGCGCTTCATTTGCCTTGGAGCGCACCGAGCCTTCTGGCTCGAACTCAAAGATTGCTTTATAAGACTCAATCGAGTCCTGCGGCCGTCCAAGCACGATAAAACAGGTTCCCAGCTGCATCAGTGCTTTGATAGGATTGGGATTGCGCTCGTCTAAAGCTGCATTGCGGAAGGCTGTTCCTGCATCTACCGTCATACCAAGACGCGAAAACGCAGTGCCAAGCCCCATGTGGGCCTGATAAGGCTTCTGGTAATGCGGGTCGGAGAGCACCGCGCTAAAACTCGTGATAGCCCCTTCGTAATCACCAAGACCAATCTGTGATTTCCCAAGGTTGACACGCACAGCAGTCTTGTCAGAAAATGCCGCGTCCTCAAGTGCCTTCGCATACGCAACGGTTGCTTCCTGGAAGCTGCGCATCTTGAGCAGGCAATTACCGAGACGATAAAAGACCAACCCTGCATCTCCCGGCCCAAATGATGCGCTGTCTGTCTTTAGGCATGCATAGTACTCTTTTAAGGCCTCGACATACTCACCTTTGTCATATGCCGCTCGTGCATGCTCAAAATGTAAACTGTTCAAATCCAACCCCTCTTTTCAAACGTTACGAAGCTGCAAGGTTCTCATCACAAGGTCGCTGTAATCACTGGGCCACTGAAGTCACAAGGCTGCGTTGCTGTCGTTATTGCGCCGCAGTGTTGTTGCTATTAAGCCCCATTGCTGGCGTTTAAGATATCGATGGAGAGGATCTCGTCACCTTTTCTCAGGATATGGATGACCTTTAGACTTTCCTCATCGATAGGATCACCAAACACCGTATAGTTCTTGTCAAGAAACGACTGCTCGCCAAGGCAGAAATAGAACTGGGAACCAGCGCTGTCTGGAACGGAGGTGCGCGCCATCGCCATGGTGCCATCCTTATGGAAGTTGTTGGGGTTTACCATCCATTCGCCTTTTATGGTGTAGCCTGGACCACCGGTCCCGAGGGAACGATCGCCACGGCGTACCTCCCCTCGTGTGAACTCGCGCGAATTGGGGCAGCCACCCTGGATGACAAAACTCGGTTCGAAGCGATGGAACTTGATTCCGTTGTAATAGCCTTTCTGCGAAAGCTCGACGAAATTCGCCACGTGAATCGGCGCATCGTTGCCAGCCAGCTTGACCGTGATGTCACCCTGATTTGTATGGATGACAGCAATCTCCTCACCGTTCACCTGATACTTTGGGGTATAGATACCCATGTATCCTCCTTAATCGCGCTTCGATATCCATGCACAGCATGAAAAACCACCAATGTATAAGTGTACCAATAATCTTAGGTACTGTTTTAGAAAAACCTATGTTCGTAGTGTATCAGACCTTTTTTATTTCCTCACGTCGGAGGTGCTCCTGCATATGTGGGCGTTGCTACATCGTCACTTACGGTACAATGTGCGACAAGCCCCCTTAGCTCAGGGGATAGAGCGTCTGCCTCCGGAGCAGAAGGCCACTGGTTCGAATCCAGCAGGGGGCACCACCATGTAATCCAGCATCTTTGCTGGATTACATGGTGGAAGCTCTTTGATGGATTCGAAGCCAGACATGGGCCGAGCCGTCGCAAACGTGCCAGTGGTACGTTTGCAGGCGAGGGTCCGAAATGAGCAAAGCGAATGAGGACACGCGATTTTGTGGTTTTCAAAATCGCATCGAATCCAGCAGGGGGCACCATCATATAAACCGGTATAATTTACTGGGTTGAAACAATAATAGTGAGAGGCTTGCTGCGTGCCTTCGTCTCCAGACATCCTCATCGAATCCCTCGCCTATCATGGGGCAGGCGTAGGTCACTTACCCGACAAACGCGTCGTCTTTGTCGAGGACACCGTCCCCGGGGATCGTGTCCGGATTGACGTCATTGATAACCACGAGCGCTACGCCCGTGCAACCATTCGCGAGCTGCTCGTTGCCTCCGAACACCGCATCGACCCGCTTTGTATCTACCACGATTCCTGCGGAGGCTGCCCCTGGCAGCATGTAACGTACGCACAACAATGCGTCTGGAAACAACGTATCGTTACCGAAGCCCTGCGGCGCATCGGAGCCGCGCAAAATCCAGAACAACTCGTCGAGGAGCTGATCAAGGCTCCCCGCAGCTGGGGTTATCGGAACAAGATTGAACTCGGCGCCCAGACCGTCGACCGAAACCTCAAACTTGGCTTTAACGGACGTCATGGCGAAAACTTTGTCCCTGTTGATTCCTGTCATCTACTCCCGCGTTCCTTGCATGACGTCCCTCGCAGCATCACAGGCGCACTGACGTATGTTTGCCGCGAGGTGATACCTGACCTGGTGCGCGTGAACATCCGAGTTTCCGAACAGACGCATGACGTAGAGCTCTCGTTATGGACAAAACCATGCCGTATCAGCCGACAGCTCGTTGCGCGCATCCTCAACGACATCTTGCGGGCGACAAGTATAACCCGCGTGATCATTGACGGAACGATCAAAGAGCGCAACGTCAAGCAGATTGAGGTCTTGGCGGGGCGTGGGTATTGGCGCGAGATGCTTGACGGTCGCTACATGAAGTTGAGCGCGCCCTCGTTTTACCAGGTCAACTCCCCGGGCGCCCAGATACTGGTTGAATCGGTCCTGGAGCTTCTTGAGCGTGCAAGCCTCGGAAAACTTGACCGTGTGCTTGACCTGTACGCAGGCGCAGGCACCTTTACCTTGCCGCTTGCAGCCCGTTACCACAACGTATGCGCTGTTGAATCCTATGGACCGAGTATCCGCGACCTTCGACGAAACTTAAGCGACAACAACCTTGAGGCCAAGGTCGTCGGCGGTGATGTCGCACGGGAACTCGCGGGGCTGGGCGCATTCGAAGCAGTGGTCATCGACCCGCCCCGCAGCGGCTTGTCCCCACAAGCTTGCTCAGCCCTTATCAGCGCCCAGCCCCGCGCCATCGTCTATGTGTCCTGCGATCCTACGACGCTTGCCCGTGATATCAGAACCTTTACGAACAACGGCTACCAACTGGTTGCCGTGTACCCTGTTGATCTCTTCCCCCAGACCTACCATGTCGAGTGCGTCTCCTTGCTTACCCGCACCCAACGCAAAGAGACGATTGTCGTCAAAAAACCGCCGAATCGGGCGACACTCGCACAACCGACAACATCCCAGCAGCGTTCGAAGTATGCGAAGTTGCCAAGATAAAGAGTTTTGCTATACTGTTCAGGTTCATCAAACGGGACACTCTTGTGGGGCATTAGCTCAGTTGGATTCGAGCGCCCGGAGAACATGCCAGTGGCATGTTCTCAGCGAGAATGGGGAGCGCTTGCGCGAACCCCCGGAACGAGCGCGTGGCTCCGCGCGCGGAAGGTGTGTTACAGTACGACCCACGCAATGTTTGATTGCCATGTGGGGCATTAGCTCAGTTGGGAGAGCGCGTGGCTGGCAGCCATGAGGTCAGGGGTTCAAGTCCCCTATGCTCCACCAATAACCCCGAGGACACCATAGGTGTTTTCGGGGTTATTGCATAATAGGGGTCTTGAACCCGAGAGGGCTCCGGCTGTTTAGCA
>WQXX01000021.1 GCA_009781535.1 Coriobacteriia bacterium
AACCCTGCCCTGGTACCGAATGCCAAGATCATCGTCGAAGGCGGCTGGGTGTATACCGAGACAGGCACGGTTGCGATACAGACCACGGGCGTTAACGGGGATGTGACCGTGTTGGGAGGTAAGATCACGGCAACAACGGGATTTGCCATCAAAGCGACCCGTCGTGTTGAGATAAGCGGCGGTTTCGTGTTTGCCTATGGTACAAGCATCGGCGCTGTCGTGAGTGCGACCAACACCAACTTCCCCACGGGCAGCGGTGTGGTAACCGCATGGAACAAAGCCATCCTCAACCCCATCTATATTGAGGGCAGCAACAGCGACCTGGTTGTCGTGCCGCCAAACCCCAGCTCTCCACCTAATAACGTCTACTGGCATAGGCTGGGACTCGACTGTGGTATCAAGTATGGCGCTGATGCAGCGGAGTTCTTCATCCTTCCCGTTACCGTCGAGTTGTTTGAGACAGAGACACTGGGTCTGATCTTTGACATCAGCCAAGGGAAGTTTTATATCGGCAGCACGGTGTATGAGGGTCAAGCTACCAATTGGTCGTGGAATGCAGGCGACAAAATACTGACACTTACCAGTTTCGAGTGGGTGACTTCCTCGCCGGTGGCGTTGACGATAACGAACGGCACGGATATTACCATCGATCTTGTTGATGCGAACACCTTCATATCAACCGGCGCAGCCACAAACGCCGCCGGTATCCTCAGTAATGCGAACATGACCATCACGGGCACAGGCACGCTGAACGCCTCCGCAGCTGCAGGCATGGGCATCAATTGTGGGACACATTCGCTGACGATGGAGAGCGGTATCGTCAATGCTGCATCTGGCAACAGGGTTAATACCCACGGATTGAATGTCAATACGCTGACGATCATCGGTGGGATGCTCAACGCATCGTCAGGAGGTCTGGCAACGACTGGGGCGACCTACGGGATCAATGCAGTGAACCTGATTGTGATGCAAGGCGACGGAGTACTTACCGCAAGCGGCAACTCAAGGGCGATGAGCAACGCCAGCCTCACCATGCCGGGAGGGTATGCGTATTCGAAGGGATCACGCCCAGACGGAGGTAACGCCAATTCGTTCAGTGTGCCCAGTGATGCTGAGTACCTTTATAGCGCGAACAATTCCTATGTCCAGATCCAGGCTCGCAGACCCCATACCCTGACGGTTTTAAACCCGGATTCAACCCCAGGCACGGGCGGTGGCTCCTATTTTGCAGGTGAGATCGTGAGCATCGATGCCTTCATCTCAACCCCTGGTTTATTCACGCTCCATCTCGGCCCGATATCCCCGACAGAAGGGCCTCCGTATCAATATCCAACATCATTTGAACTCTTCAAGTCTTGGATCAGCAACAACGGAGGGTCGTTTACTGATGCCGATAGCAAAGCAACGACCTTTGTGATGCCCGATAACGATGTGGATCTCTCGGTGCAGCTGCAAACTGCATATAAATTATGGGTCAGTGGCGGCGGTGCCATTTTGCATGTGGACAATCCCAGTTTGACCGACCTGCGACTGGGGTACTACCTGGAAGGGGACGAGATTCCTCTTGTGACCTTTTCCTCATACGGGGCTACATGGTATTTTAAGGGGTGGGAGTTCGCTCATGACAGATCCACAGGCGATGGGCACGATTATTCCTTCACTCCCCAAGGAGACGAGTTTGATAACCCCTATTCCACCCATGCAAAACTGACGATGCCTGCTGGCAACGCGATCATCCAGGGGCTTTGGTTACAAACGTCTGAAAACCTTAATTCAAACTTATATGATTTGACGGTCATCGGCGGCGTTGGAAATGAGACGTTAGGTCTGCCCCGAGACATGCTGGAAAGCATCTACGCAGGGACCTGGGTTACCATCGTAGCTGATCCGCCGCCATCTCCGACAATGGAATTCGACCGTTGGGCGGTTACTGTTCCTGCTATCGCTCCGGGATATCCCGGTGCTTTTATCGACATCAATGCCTCTACTACTCAGTTCATCATGGGAGAAGGCAACATCACCATCACGGCGTTATACCGCGATATCCTGTATGAACTGATCGTTGTAAACGGTACTGGCGGAGGTTGGTATCCGTACGGTGCGGAAGTTGTCATCGAGGCTACGCCTCCGCAGGCACGGTATGAGTTTGCTTCCTGGGCAACAGGCGATGGTGGTGCCTTGGCTGATGATATGTTAATGCAGACCGTATATACCATGCCTGCAAACAATGCGACGGTGGTTGCCAGCTACGAGGAAGTCGAGTTCGAACTTCTTGTCGAAAACGGCTCCGGCTCGGGCGTTTACAGGCCCGGAGACCGCATCGTCATCACTACCGTCCCGATACCGGGAGAAGCATTGGATATGTGGATAACCCACAATGGGGGCACGTTTGATGATGAGAGTAGCGCCGAGACAATTTTTGTCATGCCGGGTAATTCGGTCACGGTAACAGCCCTGTTCACACAGGCGATCTCGCCTCTGATCAATGGGCAGACGGCTGGCACAGACTCGATTGGCCTCGTTGAAGGGTATGCTGCGTTCACAAAATCATATGTTGTTACCGGAAAGCCAGCGCCTACGCTGGATGTTGCCGGCATAGCGGGCGCTACCGTGACAGATGAGGGCTTGCTTTCCGTCCCTGCAGGTCTGGCGGTTGGAACCTATACGGCTGTCATCACGGCTCAGAATACTGAGGGCACCTCGACGATGACGGTTACCGTAGAGGTGCGCGCTGATGATTCTGGTGATGATCCGCCGCCCGGCGGTGATGGTGATGACGAACCAGATAACAAAGACAAAGACGGTGACCTTCCGCAGTCTGGCGATACCAATGCCTTGAGCCTGATAGTTGTCTTGGTTTTATTGTCGCTCGGTTTATTATGTGTCTCTAGGGTTCGTGTTTCTCGTTTAAGCGCCGGTTTTTGAGGTACGAGAGAAGTTCGCTGCTCTGGGAGAGGACAATTCCGACTAGGATAATAACAACACCCAGTACAATCAGCGGCGAGACCACATCGCCCATGAACAGCATCGCGCACAGAATACCGCTTGGCAGCTCGCTTGACGCCATGATCGTCGCCAGCCCGCTGGGGAGGTGGGGCGAGCTGCTTGCGATGAGGAAAACCGGTAACAGGATGCCGAAGATACCAAGGGCGATTCCGGGTAGGATGAACCCAGTATTGGTGATATTCGGCGCCAAGGTCTCATGAAAAAAGGTCGGGCAGAGGATAAGCGCGATGATGAGGCTGCCGAGCGAGGTAAACAAAGTCCGATTGGCAGCGGGTAGCTCATTAGCAGCTTTGCCGCTTGCGATGAGAAACGCGGTATAAAACGCAGCCGAGAGCAGCCCGAAGAACAAACCGAGTGGATCAAGTGAGGCGAGCTCTCCGGCATTGTTGCCAACGATGCCAGTTGCCAGCACTGTGCCTGCCATGATGACGAACATCGAGATAATGGTGGTCAGGGGAGGCAGTTTTCTCTCACGGATGACCTGCCAAACTACACCCATCCAGACGAATTGGAACAGGAGCGTAACAGCGGTTGCCGAGGGGAGCAGGGCAAGTGCCTGATAGTACGAAAAGCTCACGCCTGCTGCCAGGACGCCGACGCCGAGTAGCCTTAAGACAGCTTTAAGGCTTATCTTGCGGCGGAAGAACAACACGACGATGATGCCCAGGGTAGTCACGCCGACTATGTATTGGAGCACCATGATCTCGGCTGTGGCAAAGCCGTTGTCGTGGATGATGCGCACAAAGGGGATGTTCAAGCCGTAACAGACGCCGGCAGCAAACATCAGTATCGAGTATTTGAACGTTTTAGACATTCGAATATCTTACAATAAGCGGTGACGATGTGGTGTCCAGATACTGAAAGGAAACCATGGCTAAGGAACCGATGTTTGAGACGGATGCCCCGGTCGAGCGGGCGTTATTGGTGGGCGTCGACCGTCCTGCCTCTGAATGGTCATGCGAGGAGTCGCTTGCCGAGCTTGAGCGCCTTGTCGATACGGCGGGAGCCGAGACGGTTGGTACCATCACCCAGCGTCTCAAGACGCCGAATACGCGCACTCTGGTGGGAAAAGGCAAAGTATCCGAGATTGCCGCGATGGTCTCAGCCTTGAGAGCCGACCTCGTCATCTTTGACGACGAGCTCACTCCCACCCAGCAATCCAATCTCGAGCACGATATCAAGGGCGTCAAGATTATCGACCGAACCGCGCTTATCCTCGACATATTCGCCCTGCATGCCACCAGTCGCGAAGGACGCCTCCAGGTTCGCCTAGCCCAAAACCAGTACCTGCTGCCCCGTTTGCGCGGCATGTGGGAACATCTGGCGTCCAACCGTATGGGCGGTGGCGTGGGCTCCCGTTTTGGCGAAGGCGAAAGCCAGCTTGAGGTCGACCGCAGGATGGTGCGCAAGCGTATCGAGCATATCCGCATCGAGCTTGCCAAACTCCAAAGCGAACGCGCAACGCAGCGTAAGGCACGCATCGGCTCGGGCATCTTCCGCGTTGCCTTGGCTGGGTATACTAACGCGGGCAAATCGAGTCTGCTTAATCAGCTCACCGACGCCGATGCGCTGGCGTATGACAAACTCTTTGCGACACTTGACTCGACCACGCGCAGGCTTATCCTGCCGGATGGTCGCGAGATGACCTTGACCGACACCGTCGGATTCATCCAGAAGCTGCCGACGACACTCATCGAATCCTTCAAATCTACGCTTGACGAGATCACCGGCGCCGATCTGATCCTGCATGTCGTTGATGCGAGCTCTCCACACCGCGAGGCTCAGATGCAGGCTGTTGCCGATATCCTCGAACAGATTGGCGCACATGGTATTCCGCAGTTGCTGGTGCTCAACAAATGCGATTTGATTGACGACGAGCAATGTGAGGCTTTAGCCCGTCGTTATCCGCAGGGTCTGTTGGTATCGGCGATTACCGGAAAAGGAAGCCCGGAGCTGCTTGCACGTATCGAGCAGGTTGCGAATGCCTCAAGCACGGTTATGAATGTGTGTATCCCCTTTGATAAGGGTTCGTTCGTCGGGCTTGCCCATGAGACCTGCACGATCCTCAGCGAGACCTATGAGGAGTCTGGCACCATGCTTCAGCTGCGTGTGCCGCCAGCGTCGGTTTCCTCGTTTGAACCGTTTAGAGTGTCCTTAATAAAGCAATGACCTTCCCAAGGATGATGACCTCGGTGGCATAGATCGGCTCCATCGTGTAATTCTGCGGCTGAAGTCGGATGCGTCCTTCCTCCTTATAGAACGTTTTCACTGTAGCGTCGTCGCCGAGCAAGGCAACGACAATATCGCCGTTATCCGCATGTGACTGCTCGCGCACCACCACATAATCGCCGTCCATAATGCCCGCTTCGATCATCGACTCACCTTGGATGGTCAGCATGAAGGAGCCGGTGTCTCCGACGATCTGGGTTGGCAGGGCGAGGGTATCCTCGATATTCTCTTCTGCGTAGATAGGCACACCCGCCGCGACGCGTCCGACAACAGGAAGGCGAACGACGTTGCGATCTAACTTTTGCGCACGCTCGTCCGTCTCATCGTCCATATCAACAAGGATGACCAAAGCGCGCGCAGATGAGGCATCGCGTTTAATAAGCCCCTTGTTCTCAAGCGCCTGCAGATGAGCATGGACGGTTGAGGAAGAAGAAAGGCCCACGGCAGCGCCGATTTCACGCACACTGGGCGGATATCCGTTCTTAATGGTAAAACGTCTCAGGAAGGAGAGGACCTCCTCTTGGCGCTTCGTTAAAGGTTTTTGCGACGGCATTGTTGCTCCTCTCAGATGGTTTTGTATGAGTATAACATGGTTCTGAAAAAAAATCAAACAAATGTTCTATTTGCTCTTGCATCAAACGGATGTTCGGTGTAGTATATCTTTCAACAGCGAACTAGTGTTCGATTTAGCTGCTGGAAACTGAGATTTGTTGAGATTGAGCCTTGTTTGAGAAGCAGAGGAAGAAAAGGAGCCGTCATGAGAACAATCCTGCTTGAGGCGCTTGGCGCGGAAAGGGACATACAACTGGAGCTGAACGGCGTTACCACGCCGCAGAAGGTTTTCATGATCTCAGCGGTCACGCTTTTCATGGTGATAGCAATGTTGCTCATTGCGGTTCTATAAAGCAGTATGTATCCGGGTTTTCCCAGGTTGCCCGGTAGCGCCTTTTTCAACCAGGATTGCGCTCTGGCTGATTATTCTTCTATAAGCTTCTATAAACTGCCAGCTAGAAACTATTACGTTAACGCAATAATTATGCTATAATCAGTTCCTCGAAAGGAGCTGCCATGCAAACTGTAGAACAAGCAGCCGAGTATCTCGGCGTTTCGCAGACCCGCGTACGGAAAATGATTTACGATGGCGTCTTGCCAGCCGAGAGATTTGGGAGAATCTGGTCTATCCCAGACGCTGCTGTTATCAGCCGTCACAAATCAAAACCTGGAAGCGGACGTCCGAAAAAGGATTCAGTAAAAGATTGGAAACAAATAAAAGGCATTCCTTATACTGTGCAGAATCTTTATCATGAGTGCAGAAACAGTACGGCATATAGATATGAAATAGACTCAATTATGAACATCGCTACACCAGAGGAGAAGGATTTCTACATAGCAATCGCAGACTTCTTTCTGCAGCAAAAACAAAAACAACTCATCAATGCAGGCGTCTACTGACAGTGAAGGAAAAGTTCTACATCGTTTTCGCTGGAATTAACGGAGCTGGAAAATCAACATTTTTCCGTTCGGGATTATGGCATAGAGAGGTATTCCCAGAAAGCATGAATCGAATCAACTCAGATGAGATACTACGGGAGAGCGGGGGAGATTGGAGCAGTCAAACAGATCAGTTTCGCGCGATGAAAGAAGCAACGAGAAGGATTGAGGAAAACTTTGCTCTTGGAAAATCCTTCAATCAGGAGACAACCCTTACAGGAAAAAAATGCATACGAGACATTATTCGAGCGCACGATTTGGGGTATAAGGTAATCATGTTCTACGTTGGAGTAAACCACCCCGATATTGCAAATAATAGAATTGCACACCGAGTATCAATGGGAGGTCACAGCATCGAACCTGAAGACGTCAGGCGGAGGTTTGAAGCTTCTATGCTCAATCTTTCTATGGCTATCAATATGTGTGAAGAAACATTTCTATTCGATAATACCTATGCATTTACCTTGCTCAGAGTGTATCGGCAAGGGTCTTTGGAATATGACCGGGTAGTCCCTCACGTAACATGGATTCAAAACCTGACATAACAGTGAACGGACAGGGTAGAACAAGCTAGATTAAGTTTGCAGAAACGGCAGTCTGAGTCGTGCGCTGTCGTTTTTAACTTGATAGAGTGCAATTTGTATCAACCGGTCATTAAGCCGCCGGCCATGACGATAAACGCGAGGATGATACCGACAATGGACTCGCCAGCCAGCAAGCCTGAGGCTAATACAATGGGGCTTTCGCCCTTTGACCACTTGGGAGCGATGCGCCCGACGATGAGGCGGACAAGTGCTCCGATGCCGACAGTCAAGGTCAGATAGAACGGCAGGTAGACACCGAGCCCCAGGGTGATGACCGGAGCGCCGAGCAGATAACAGACGATGCCAATAGTCATGCCGATGAGAAAGGCTGGCAGGTTAGGAATCCCTCCAACCAAAGAGCTGACGATGGCAGCTTGAGCGGCGACGAATGTCTGGCCAGGGCCAAAGCTTTCAGGCCCATAAGCAGAGACGAGCACTGCGATAACCACTGCGCCGATGACCGCGCCGATGACGCCACCGATAAGCTCGGCAAACCATTGGGCACGTGGGTTGGTATTGAGTATGTGCCCAGCCTTGAAATCATTCATGAGATCGCCGACAAAACCGCAACAGACGGTGACGGTTGCAGCAACCAGGAAAGCCTCGATCGTACCGAGCTGGCATATAAGTGCTACTACAAGTAGCACAATAAGACCGAAGACCTCCATGGGGTTAAGGCCAGCCTGCCCGGTACATTGTGCCGCCATGGTCATGACAACCCACACAAGCAAGGTGACGAGCAACGAAGCAAGTAAGCCCCAGTTTAAGATAAAGGCCATAGCGAGCGCTACCGCAGCCACCACAAACGGAGCCCAGCGCATGCGGATGAAACCTTTGGCGCCAGAGGCAAAACCTTTCTTTTTGCCGCCAAGAATGGATGAATCGTTTTTGCCAACGGTAGGGCCGCCAGCGGTAGGGTCGCCAACGGTAGGGCCGCCAGCGGTAGGGTCGCCAACGGTAGGGCCGTCAGCGATAGAGGCATCAGCGCTGCTGTCAGCAGTTGAGGCATCGACGCCAACAGACTGTGAGCGATTACGAGCCTTCGCAGACGCAGAGACAATCAGAGCTTTGATTCTGGGCAATGCAACCTTGATGATGATACCGACGCCGCAGCCTATCATGATACCGATGCCAAGGCTCATCTTTATGCCTTGCCCGATGACCTCGTCCCACCAGCCAAGCGCCGTACCGCCGATAACAATGCCAAAATCTCCGATAATCCCACCGGCAAACCAGACAAGCGCCGCAAGCGGGCCAATCATGAAGCCCATGGCAAGCACCATGGGGGAGCAATAGATGCCAAAGATCACGACGCCGGGAGATACCACTGGCATTTTCAGTCCGCCAAACAGAAACGTAGGAAGCGCCCTCAAACCGTCGCGGATGATGGCAAAAAGTCCAGAAAATCCAACGCCGCTAAACAGTATCGCTGCCTTACGGCCGCCTTTGTCCCCAGCTTCGAGGGTTTTAGCCGCGCCGGTGCCGATGATGAAAGGCAATTCGGTGTCCTCGATAAAGCGCCGACGGAACAAAGCGGTTCCTATGCACCCGAGCGCTACACCACACAATGCGCAGAGCATGATCTTCCACAACGGCACATCGGCGTCCGGCATGAGCATATAGATGCCCGGAATCGTAAAAGCCAAGCCGCCGGCGACCATCGCGCCAGCGGTCATGACTGTCGCAGAGACATTAGCCTCATTGATGTTTGTCGCCTTGCCAAAGCGCGCAAGCCCTTTAAGGGAAAACAGGGAGAGCAAGACGACGAAGAATATAGGCCAGGGGAGGGCGCCCATTTTCAGCGCTACATATACCGACGAAGAGGTGATGATGATACAACCGATGACACCGATGATGATGCCGCGTACAGTGAACTGCTCACGAAATGGACGCATAGGAATCCTTTTCTCGAGGCTTGACCGTAGGTCCTTGATGAACACCTTATTATTCAAGGAAGGAACCAGTATACTACTACAATAAGCGGGAACAGGTAAGGCTGACGCCAGGGTGCGCCAGGGAAAGGAAGATAACGTGAAGTTAAGCGAACAGATACGTGAGGCAATAACAGCGCTTGAGCCATTATTCGAGGGCACAACTACCAAGCTGCATACACCACGCACCGCCCTGATACTCGGGTCGGGTCTTGGTGGGTTGGCTTTGGAGATTGACGAGCAGCTCGTGGTTTCGTATGAAAAGATTCCGCACTGCAACGCTTCGCGTGTTCCTGGCCACGAAGGGAGGTTTGTCTTTGGCACGCTGGCGGGCGCAGACGTCGTCTGTTTGCAGGGGAGGTTGCACACGTATGAGGGCAACACCCCTCTTGCAACTGTCTTTCCTCTGCTGGTCGCCCACGCGCTTGGCGCGCACAGTCTCTTTGTTACCAATGCAGCAGGCGCCATAAACATGGGTTTTGCCGTGGGCGACCTTATGCTTATCACCGACCAGATCAACTTTACCGCTGCCGCGCCAGTAACCTTTGATGAGGACAACGACGTCACTCCTGCATTCTTTGATATGACTCACGCTTACACACCCAGCCTGTGCGAGCTGGCCCGTAAGGTAGCCGACGCATCGGGTTGCGCCCTTCGCGAAGGCGTCTACCTCGGCCTACGTGGGCCGATGTTTGAGACTCCGGCAGAGATTCGCGCCTTTCGTGTCATGGGAGCCGATGCGGTAGGGATGTCAACCATTCACGAGGTCATCATGGCTTCGGCGCTTGGTATGGAGGTTTGTGGTTTCTCGCTTCTATCGAACATGGCTGCCGGTATTCTCGACCAGCCCATCACAGCCGAAGAGATCAACACCATGGCAGCTGCCAGTAGCGACAAACTCGCGCAGCTCATCGAAGGGATTCTCAAATTCCAGGCTGCCAAGGTTTAGCGAAGCCTGTACAATGGAACCGTTAGGAACGAATGAAGAAAGGGTCAACGATGAGTGAAGAACTTGACGTACTTATCCGCCAAGCTGACAAGAAGAAAGCTGAACTCGGCGTTAAAGCGGCGCCGTCCCCAGAGGCTGAGGATGCGTTTGAGGAACGTTTCCTTATCGCGAGCATCTACAACTCGCTGGCGATCGAGGGTAATGGGCTTTCTGAGGCAGAGATCGAACGTGTTCTGACCAACGATGAAGTCATCGCCGGCAAAACACTGACCGATCACCTCAGTGTGATCGCCTATCGAAACGCAACCATGTTGGCGCGTCAATATGCACGTTCAAAGGTGCGTATCAGCGAGCATGAGATTCGCAAGCTCCATACCCAGCTCATTCCTGACCAGCAGTTGCATGGCGGCGAGTACCGCAGTTACAACCTCATGATACGTGGCCATCGTCCGACCTCGTATGAGAAGATCGGCTACAAGATGCTCCAACTCGTGGAGCACTACGGCTCGAGTGAAGACGAGCACCCCATCGAGGCGATCGCATTCTTCCATCTGCGTATCGAAAAGATCCATCCCTTCGCCGACGGGAATGGTCGCGTAGGTCGTCTTATCATCAATCTTATGCTCGAGGCTGCCGGGTATCCGCCGGTCATCTTTCCTGTTGAGGAGAAGTCCCGTTACTATGCGGCGCTAGAGGCATATGACGGCCTTCAGGGCAATCCTGACATCAAGCCCATGCAGACATATCTTGCCGAGCTGGTCAACCGTCAGCTCGACGAGTTGCTGGCGCTGTAGTATTCCCATGTCGCCCCAGACTTGATCTGGGGCCCAGCGGGAGATTTATAGTCGACGTATGTCGTCCTGAGTGGAGGGCGAAGCCCGAAGCGAAGGACCCAGCGGGAGAGTTGTAGGATAAGTTGAGTAGTCGCCCAGAAAGCATATGTATCGGCAATCGTTGCATGCGTGTGTCCGACGATGAACTGATAACAGGATAGTTGCTTTGAAACGTTGGTACTCATCAGAAATAAAGGAGTCAAATAGCGTATGCGTGTCGTGATATCACCCAACCCGGTGCTTCGGCAGAAATGCGAGCCTGTCGACCCGGTTAAGATAAAAAAGATCCGCTCGACTGCCATGAAGATGGCCAAGCTCATGTATGCGAGCAAGGGCTGTGGATTGGCTGCACCCCAGGTCGGCATCCCACAGCGTTTTATCGTGGTCGACTGCACGATGCTTGATGAAGGGGAGGAATTTGTCGAGAACCCAACATTTTATGTGAATCCGCAGGTCACCTTCCGTGGTGGCGAGGAGGAACTCGATGATGAGGGTTGTCTTTCCATCCCTGGCATCTCTATTCCCATTAAGCGTTTTACAAAGATAACCGTAGAAGCCCTTGATTTGGATGGCAATCCCTTTGTGGTTGAAGCCGAAGGTTTTCTTGCGCGGGCGCTCCAACATGAGCTCGATCATCTGGATGGCACGACGATGTTTGAGCATCTCAGTCCTCTGGAACGTATAGAGGTCTTCAAGCAGTATGAGGAGGCCTTGCGCGCAGGCGCCAAACCAGGCGATACCAGCATACCGACATGACTTCGAGAGAAACGCCGATGAATCTCCTTGTCACCCTGGGCTCGATCCGGGGCCTATCA
>WQXX01000022.1 GCA_009781535.1 Coriobacteriia bacterium
AAAGACGGCAGGCTTGTGATGCTTGTTGCTGGAGCTCCTTCCGGTACTGGCACTACAGATACCTACCCTCCGCTTGATCAGGAAGTCACCTACCTCTTTGTTGCGCACTCTCAAGCAGGAGCTGTGTCACGCTATGAAGAGCTTATCACCATCCCATCAAACGGACATGCATTGTTCAACATTGGAACGCGCTTTGAACGTGTAGTACGCATCGCTTTGGATATGGCCCATGATGAGGGTGTTGAGCATGAGAAGGAGGTGTTTGGTACTGCCGGGCCTACCCTGCCCTTGGTATTCTACGGTCAGGCGATGCGACAGACAGGCTCTGTGTCCGGCACCACGCTTCGTGATGCCGCCAGCCAAGGTTGCTGGACTCAAGGCATCGAGGTAGCAGACATCGAGGAGCTGATGGAGTGGAACACACGCTGTATCCTGCGACTTCCGTATAAAGATGTCATGGCGGTGGATATAGCAGTTAAGAAATCAACAGGCATCTGCCAAGGAAACGCGGATGTCTCGATAACATGGGAGCGGGTGAGGGATGATGGATTGGTTATCTAGCGGAAGATGTGACCGCTTCAGGTACATGCGCACAGATCGCACAACCTTGCAGGATACAAATGAGCTCGACATGTTCTCTGATGGCGGCTCAATCGAGTACAACGCACTAACTGATATAAAGATATCGGGCTCTTTGCCTTTCGTACGGCTTCCTGATATCGGCAATGACTATGTGCGTGTGTATTCAGTAAGCGAGCTGGATGGTGTCGTTGAGCAGGTAATACACGGCACCTTTATCATCGCAACGCCCTCAAGCACGATTCAGCATGAAGTTCGGAAGGGCGATGCTGACATATACTCGCTTTTGCAGATAGTCTCAGATGCAGGGATAAGCTCGCCGCTTTTCATCCCAGCAGGCACCAACGCAATCACGTATGCCAAAGGCATGGTAGAAGTTCTTGGCCTTACCTGCCTTGCAGACAGCAGCGCTCATACACTTGCAGCACCGAAGAACTATGACGCAGGTACCAGTTGTCTTGAGGTCGTCAACGACCTGTGCCAGGCGGCGCACTTTGCAAATGCCGACATCGACCCTTCTGGCACAGTGCTGTTACAACGTTACGTCGACCCGTCTTCGAAGGCGCCTACTTTCGTTCTTCGTGACGACAAGAAATGCGTGTTTGCCTCAGATGTCAAATACGAGTTTGACATCTATGCTGTTCCAAATGTCTCGGTCGCGGTCATGAGTAACGAGGATGTATGCCTTTCTGCGACAGCAACAAACAACGATGCGCTCTCACCGTTTTCTGTGGTTAATCGTGGACGGCAGATAGTATATGTTGAGACATTTTCTGAAGTCGAGTCATTAGCTGATCTTACACAAAAGGCATTAGACGCGCTGACCGAAAAGAGCAGTGCCATCGAATCCGTTGAGATACGTCATGTCTATGTGCCTTTTCAAGTTGGGCAGTGTATAAAGCTCGAATACCTCGATGCCCGCTATGCATTCACAGGAATCGCAGTAAAAAGGAACATGACACTCTCACCTGGTATGCCATGCTCGACCAGGCTACAGCGCTTCGAACGGGGCTTCGTGCCCTCGCTTACGACATCCAACCCGAGTGGATCATGAGAGGAGGAACCATGGATGCTTATGACATTGCAAGAACGTTCGAACCTTTTAAAAAGGATACTTCACCACGCTACGCAACAGTGACAGGTATACATCTAAAACGGCTCGATGTGATTCTAGACGGTTTTTCCAACACGATTTCGGTAGTGCGTGGATGCAACCCCGCAGTAGGATCAAGGGTGTTGATAGAGAAACACAAGACCTCATGGATTGCCACCGCAACAATAGGTGGGGACCAGTTAGCCTCCGCTGAAGCAAATGCGATTAAGCTTGAGGTGCTCAAAGCTGCATACCCTGTTGGCTCACTGTACTTTAACGGCAGTGTCGCAACTAACCCTGTGACCTTGCTCGGCTTTGGCACATGGTCGTTGTTTGGAGCGGGGCGAGTGCCGGTGTGCGTGGATTCGGCTGATACAGACATCAACGCAGTGGGAAAGACCGTCGGCGCTAAGACCAGGAGTATATCTCATACCCATACGATGGCACATACCCACCCGGCGGGGAACCTGTTTGGAGCCTTATCGTCTTCAACGAACACTTTGAAATGGCGCGCCGCGGCTGCTTCGGGTCTAGGTAATGCCAACTGGGGGCTTACTACCTCCGGAAGCGGGGCGAACACGACTGCCCATGCAGACGGTTTAGCTATCGTCGGGTCATCAGGAGAAGCTTCGAGCAGTACAACATCTGATGCATCGGTGACATCTATCGATGTCCGTATGCCTGCTATTGCTTGCTATATATGGAGACGTACTGCCTGAGCCGCTTTTCAGAAGATGCCTTTTGGTGGGCATAAATCCACCATTCAATCACATATGAAAGAAGAAACTAATGGACGGAGGATTGTACGAAATGATCGCCGCCATCGTTGCCGCATGCACCTCCATCCTTACGATAGGTGGTGCGGTAGCGATGGTTGGCAAGGTCGTTATGCCGGCAAAACGGCAGCTCGACACGGTTAAAGAGCTTGATAGGCGCTCCAGGCTCGACTACGAGGCACGCAAGCAGCAGGAGAGGTGTAACGAGGCTATGGTCAAAGTCTTGGTCGCTGTCTGCAGAAGCCTTGAAAGCCATCCAGAGATAGATGAGAAGGCTGAGATACAAGATGCATACGAGGATCTTCGCGTCTTTCTCATCGAGCGCAGAAACATCATTTAGGAAAGAAGGAGACATGAAAATACAGACAATCATCCGCACGGTTGCATTAGCGGTTTCGACGATCAACGCGCTGCTGCTAATATGGGGCTATCACCCGTTTCCATTTGCAGAAGATGAAGTGTACGCAGGGATATCCGGCGTTGTGGAAGCTGTACTCATTATCTGGGCATGGTGGAAAAACAACTCTATAACAAAAACGGCACAGGTTGCCGATGAGGTAGTGGCCTGCATCAAACATGGGGAGATTACCATCGATGATATCCATGAAGTCTTGGATTCCTATGTCCCAAAACACATACGTTAGAAAAGACCATCCCAGGTCATGTGCCCCGAAGGAGGCTAGAAATGAAAATCAAAGCGCCGAACACACCGCCAGGCACCCAAGCTCCGCGTGTCCTCATGCCTGAAAATGGATACCTAAAGCTAAAGAGCCATGAGCTGTATACCCAAAGCTTTGCCATCGGCGAAGGTATTATGCTTTCCGATGCAGAAGAGATTCTTGAGGATGTAACTTATGCTCAGATCCCCATCTATGATGGGGATCTGATGGAGCATATCGAGGCAATTAATACCATCATCGAAGCCCTCAGCAACACAGACGATGACCCTGGCGTTCTTGAGTGGGCGCCAAACGGCTACCTTGCTGCCGGGATGATCGTTGCCTATCAAGGTTACCACTGGGAAGTCCTTCAGATGCATTGGCCGCAGGTAGGATGGGAGCCCGATAAGGTGCCTGCCCTGTTCAAGAGGCTTGGGGCTATTGATATACCTGATGAAGAGGTGCCCGAATGGGTGCAACCGACTGGCGCCCATGATGCCTACCAGAAGGGCGACAAGGTGCGTTTCGAGGGTAGTGTTTACGAGTCATTGATAGATGCAAATGTATACAGCCCCACAGAATACCCAGCTGGGTGGGAGCTGTTGTGATATCGACAGAGTAACAATAAGTTCCAGTTTATCCAACAGGAGGGAAAGAGAGATGCTTAACGGTATTGATGTCTCTTCATGGCAACCTGCGGGCATCTGCTCGATGGTTGACTATGATTTCGCAATAGTAAAGGCCACCGAAGGAACTGGCTACATATCTCCTGCCTACAACCAACAGGCAGGAGATGTTCTCAGGCGTGGCAAAGGCTTTGGCTTGTACCACTACGCCCGGCAGAACAGGGCAGTATCTGAAGCAGTTTATTTTCTAGACCATATCTCGGGTTATCTGGGTAAAGCTATGCTGATACTTGATTATGAGTCCACAGCGCTTAACAACGGGCGCGAATGGGTGAGATCATTCATTCGCGAGGTAAGGCGCATCACTGGTATACCTTGTGGTGTGTACTGCTCAGGTTCTCCTGCTGTAGCCCAAAGGATTCCTGAACTGTGTGCAGAGGAGGACGTCTTATTCTGGTGTGCCAACTACCCGCTTGGCTACCAGCAGATGGGATTCCGCCACGACCTCAAGCCTTATACCGCTTGTCAGATGCACCAATATACAAGCAGTGGCAAGCTTGATGGATACGACGGCCGCCTTGACCTCAATGTATTCTTTGGGGATAAAACAGCTTTTGAAGCCTACTATGGTGCTAAGGATGATTCGGGAAAGCCGGATATACCGCCTCCGCCTCCACCTCCACCTCCGCCTCCGCCTCCGCCTCCGCCTCCGCCTCCGCCTCCGCCTACAGGCATCATCTATGTTGTTAAGAGCGGAGATACGCTAAGTGCTATCGGTGCCAGGTTTGGTGTGTCCTACCAAGAGCTTGCCCGCATCAATGGCATCCCTAACCCCAACCTTATATTCCCTGGACAGTCCCTCTGGATACCTCAAGGCTCCGGAGGAGGCTGTACATGTAACACAGGCAACATCTATATCGTCAAGCAAGGTGATACTCTAAGCGGTATTGCTGCTAAGTACGGAACAACCTGGCAAACACTGCAAAAGCTCAACAACATTCCCAATGCGAACCTTATATACCCGGGGCAAGTTGTGCGCCTTCCATCCAATAGTTGTTCATGTACAAAATAGTTGAAATCACTAATTCGGTAAATCGTACCCTTTCCACTCTATGCAGGTAAAAGTAAGAAAAACGATACACGACCGGATTCTCCTGAAAGAAAAGCAGGATTGCATTTAGAATAGATTCTGTGTGAATATAAACACAGAATAAAATGTGCTGAAAGAAAACAGGAGGTCTGGTCATGCAGGCAATAATACTGGCAGCTGGCATGGGCAAGCGTTTAAAGGAACTGACCGAAGATGTAACTAAATGCATGGTCAAGGTTAACGGCATTTCCATCATTGAGCGCATGCTTACGCAGTTGGAACATCTGGAGCTATCCCGGATCATCATCGTGGTCGGCTACAAAGCCGATGCGCTGAAAAGCTATCTGGATACCCTGGATATTAAGACGCCCATCCTTTATGTTGAGAACCCCATATACTTTGAGACGAACAATATATACTCGCTCTATCTTGTCCGTGAATACCTGCGGCAGCAAGACACCCTGTTGCTGGAATCCGACCTGGTCTTTGAGGAATGCATCATCACATCATTGGTAAACGATCCGCGCCCCAGTCTGGCGCTGGTAGTAAAACATGAAAGCTGGATGGACGGGACCGTTGTTACGCTGAAAAATGACTGTGTTATCGATGATTTCATCGATAAGGAGCATTTCCGTTTTTCCGATAGCAAGAACTACTACAAGACGGTAAATATCTATAAATTCAGCAGGCAGTTTTCTAATAAGCAATACGTTCCTTTCCTGGAAGCATATTGTCATGCCATGGGGAACAATGAATACTATGAGCAGGTGCTCAAGGTCATAACCAGGCTGGACGAACCGGAGCTTAAAGCAAAGGTACTGGAAACGGGCCATTGGTATGAGATAGACGATATTCAGGATCTCGACATCGCAGAAAGTATCTTCGCGCCATCTGGCAACAGCCGCCTGGGTCTTATGGAAAAACGATACGGAGGCTATTGGCGCTATCCTGGCATGCTGGATTTCTGCTATCTGGTAAATCCATTTTTCCCACCGCAGAGGCTACTGGATGAAATCAAGGCGAATTTCGAGGTATTAGCCACAGGGTATCCTTCCGGGCAGCGCGTGAATGATTTCTTGGCAGCTCGGCTTTTTGGCGTCTTGCCCGCTGATATCGTCGTGGGTAATGGTGCAGCCGAGCTCATCAATTCGTTGCTCAGACAGCTTCCTGGTGATATCGGGGTCGTGCTGCCCACATTCGAGGAATACCAAGAAAGGAAGAAAGGGAGCGTTATAGCGTTCAAGCCTGACAATAACGCGTTTTCCTATTCGGCTGACGACCTCATGGCTTTCTATGACCAAAGCGCCATTACTGCGTTGGTCGTAATCAACCCTGACAACCCTTCCGGCAACTATATACCACATGACGACGTGCTGCAGCTTGTTCAATGGGCTCAGGAAAAAGACGTTCTGTTGGTTGTTGATGAATCCTTTGTCGACTTTGCCGATAAGGGCGATACCTTGATAGAAAAAGACATACTCAAGAAGCATCCAAAGCTCGTTGTTATCAAGAGCCTATCAAAGGCTTATGGAATCCCCGGTTTCCGTCTTGGCGTTCTGGCTTGCAGCAACCAAACCCTGACCACGTCGATACGCAAGGATTTATCCATCTGGAACATTAACTCATTTGCGGAGTTCTATCTCCAGATAAGCGAGAAGTACAAGGAAGACTACGCTCATGCCTTAGACAATTTCTATCCTGTTCGGGATGAGCTCTACGCTGGATTAAGCGACATAGAATATCTGAGACCGATCCCAAGCAAGGCGAACTATATAACATGCCAGCTTTCAGCGGGTTATTCTGCGCGTGGGCTTGCTGAGTCTCTATTGGTTGACTGGAATATTCTGATTAAGGATTTAAGCGGGAAAAACGGGATACACGGCGAATACATCAGGGTCTCTGTTAAAAAACCCGAGGAGAATGCCAAGCTTCTCGAAGCGCTGAAGGCGTTCACACATTAAGTGGGTCTTGAACGAGAGGCTTCTTGCGTTTTCTGATCTTGTCCTCTTTGGCTTTTCTATCAGCTGCTTCCAGTAAAGCAGGTTGAGCATGCTGGGCTGGGTCTTTTCCTACCGATCGCAGGTATTCGATCTCCTTGACGCGCGCGATGAGGTAATCTCCAGCGCCGCGCGCACCGTCTCCGATGTCAAAGATATTGCGTTCAAGGACCTCGGTGATGCGGGTTTGATACTCCTTGCTACGCGCGAGCAGATCGGCGACGGTTTCTGCAAGAGTGTCAAGCTTATCGGGGTCAACTGAGATGCCAATTTCATCTCGCATGGAGATCTCCAGAGGCACGATCGGCAAAAGATGGTACTCAGGGTTCATCACCTTCATGGGGGTATTGATGAACAGCGAAGGTTTCTTGGTGGCGTACGAGAACTCCTGGGCGATGGTAGACCAGTCGGTGATGACAAGATCGGAGCGATAGACGGTTTCGTTTGAGGAAAAGTCAGTCTCAAAGATCAGTATGCCGCCCTGTATGTCAGGCTCCAAGCAGGCGTTGGCGTAGCGGCTGATAAGAGCCTCCATACGTGCTGGGAAACGTTTAACATATTCCGGGTGCGGGCGCACGATAATACGGTAGCCTTGTCCAAGCAGGCTTGCAAGCATCTCGTCAATACAAAGATCAAGAAGATTATTAGCCTGCCATGAGGGCGCGATAAGGATTTGTTTGTGCGAATCTGCTGGATGGGTATCTGCCGCATCCAGTCCCATCGTCCTGACTCGCTCTAATAGCTCGTCTAGCAATCCATAACCGGTCTTTACGAGGGTCTTCTGCGGCAGGTTGTAGAGTTTTTCCAATTCACGAACCTCTTCGATATGATTAGGGCCATATACAAAGATGGTGTCGAAGTTATCGAGCGCGCTTTTCCTCAATACGAGATGCAACGATCCCATGCTATGGTCGAGATAGATGTACTCAACATCCTTGCGCACGAGGGAGCGTTTAATCTGGAAGCACTCAAGGTCCGGAGTTGTCATCAAGACGATATCGGCGTCCATCTTCATCATAAATGCGATGAGAGCCTTATGCCCAATGTAATAGGGGACGATCTGAGGATTCTCGGTTTGGAAAATGCGGTCATTGGGGTCGTTGGTCACATAGTGGATGATGATATTTGAGCGCTCGGTTACATAAGAGACGATAGCCGAGAAATACTTCCAAAAGCCGCTTCCTTCGGAATAGACAACGAGGTTCTTCTTAAGCCCTTTGGCAAAAAAGCGCTTGCTATCGGTTTTTTCTCGTTTAGCCAAGATGCGCGCTTGCGCATACTTTGCAGTGCGCTGCGCGCGCGTAAGCTTAACAGGCATGACGCGGTGTGCATAATCGATGTACTTCTTAGGGCTGTAGATGAGGTTGCACAAAGCCAGAACCGGAATCGAGAGAAGGTTGCCAGCTGTCCAATACAGACCAAATCCACAGGGCAATACCAACGCAAAGTAGCTGGAAAACGCTATAAGGAATATCGTCATGCCCCATTTGCTAAAGAATCCAGCCTCTGCCTGTAACACGTTATAGCGGTTTTGCACCAGGCATAAAACCAAAGCGCTTAAGCCAGACAAGATGGGAAAGATTAACGTTAATTCGCTAAATTGCGGCACGGCGGCAAGGTCGAAGCCAAAGAATGAGACGTCTATGGAAAGTATCTGTGCAACGGCTGATGCAAGAGTATCTGTACCGCCCGAGCCTGCTTGCGTGAAGGCGGAAGGGTTGCTTTGCACCGTCTCCAAAACCATCACCTGCGTGCCCCAGCCCAGACCGCTTACCGTGGTTTCGAGGAGTTCTGCTGTGCGATTGGTCAAAGTTGTGATGGTCTGGCTGCCTAGATGAAGAAGGTGCTGCAAAGGATTATAGATGACATTGATAAGTCCAAGAATCAGAGGGATTTGGATGAGCAAAGGCAGGATGCCCTTTATAGTGCTGTAGCGTTCCTTTTTGTATAAGGCTCTGGTTTCTTGCATGACAAGCTCGCCGTTGCCGCCGTTGCGTAGTTTGATATCTGCAAGCTCAGGCTGCATCTTGACCATTTTGATGGAGTTCTTCTGGGCGATGAGCGACAGAGGAAAGAGGATGATCTTAGTCAGAAGCGTGAACAGAAGAATCGCCGCCCCGTAATTACGGAGCAGCTCGAAGCACCAGTACATGATGTACCCGAGCGGCGTGCCTATCAGGCTGATGAGAGCATCCATAGTTTAGTCATGGTACACATTCGATATGGATTTTACAAGCTGTTGCTACGTCGCAAAGGAGGGTGCGGGGAAAAGGTCAGCTCATGTCAGCTAATGTCAGCTCTTGTCAGCTCTTGTCAGCTGACGTCAGCTGATGAAAGTGCCGGACGCTACCTTTATCTGCTCGACAAGTTCCCAGTTATTCCAATCACGCGCATCGCCGACGATACGGTACTTCGCAAGCAGGTAATCCCAGCTTCCTTGTCCGGTGCGGAAACTGTAGCGATTGTAATAATACCGCTCGCTTCTTTCTCCTTCAGCGACATCAAAATATGTACGACCCCATGGCGTTGGATCCCCACCTGCCGCCTCAACACAGGTGGCACGCATGTTGGCAAGAGAAACGGGAGCGTTGTTATACTGCAAAGGGGTTCCTGCGGAGCCAGAAGGCTTGACGAACAGTCCGACGAGCATCGGTTTTTCCAGGAGGCCGTCGGTATGATGCACTGGATGGTCTCCAGTTATGATGATCGTTGCGTCCTCGTAGATACCCAAACGTTTCATCTGTTCGAAATACTCGTTCAGGATATGAAAGCAACCCATTGTCTGCTCAAGCAGCGGCGCCCCCTTCTCAACATACTGCGCGTTTGCGTCCATAATCCAAGGGCTATGGGAACCGTTGAGATGATAATAGGTGAACTGCGGCTCATTGGTCAGTCTAAGACCGTCGTTCACAAGCTTATGGTAGAACAGGGGATCATCTCCCCAATACGGGTCAGCACCGCTGACCTTAACCCCAATACTCCGGTAACTGAGTATGTCCGGATGAAGCCAGAAGGGGAACTTAAGCGCAAGCGGAGCGTTCTTAAGCAAGGTGAGGCGGAAGAGCTGCAAGGATGCTCTCAGGTAATTGATACCAAAGACGCCATCATCGAGGTTATCCGCCAAGCCTTCCAGCTGCTTCTCCCTGGTATAGACGTACGGAGGCTCAGCATACAGACTGCTGTGGAAACCCTGACTGCGGATGTCGGTGATAAAGGAGCGCTGGTTGGTATAGGCGTTCGCAATGTAGTCCTCACTAGGTATGGATGGGTCATACGGCACGTCGGTTATGAGATTGACGACAGAGGGAAAGGTCATGTTATATACCGACACGTTATTCGTAAAACGCGTGAAGCCATCGAGGTTGTCGAAGAAATGAGGGTCGACCGCAAGGATCTCATGGATGAAGTCCTCATCCAACATGTCGACGATGAAGATAAGCACGTTGCCATTTGAAGAGACGTCATACAGACCCTCGACGGACAAGACCTGGGTTGTTCCGCTCGGTTGCTCTGTTTGCCATTCATTTACAGGTGGGAGGATGCTGAACAAGGCTACCAGCTGTACGGCGATGAGCAATGAAGGTGCAAAGAGTGCAAACCTCCAGAAGAACCTCCGTATCTTTTCTTTGCGGAGAAGACCGAAAATGAAGATGATTGCAAAAACTGCCAACCAAAATAGCAAATTAAAGATTACATTGGGGACGCCGAGGTCTGTCCACCCGACCGATTGCCCCATAAGCTCTCCGAGCTCGGCATTGAAAACCGTGCTCTGGATGTATCCACAGACGAGCAGCGAAAGCGCCAGACAGAGCATGAAGTCAAAGATGCGCCCCCTGAAGCAGAGCGATATGAGAAACACAATGGCGAATATGACTAACCCAAAAATGAGGACAGGCCCGATGATCTCTGCAAAGGAGAAAATGAGCTGAGAGCTATTCGCGATGACTGATTCCGTCATGCTGAAGATGCCGTAGGTCATGGCAGTTGCAGCAGCGATGAGTATCGACGGCAGCCAGCGTTGTTTGCGGCTGCGTGTATCGTCCCATAACCAATGACCGAAAGCCTTGATGGCACCCAGGAAAGATTGCTTCTTGCGGCTCTCGTCGCCCGCTTCATGAGTGGATTCCAGCTTGGGTGCGGAATCTGACTCGATCTTTTCTGTTGACGAGGAACCATACGCCAGCGCGGTATAGGTCTTGCATACAGGGATAGGATAATCGAGAATTCCAGCGGCGAGCGCTTCTTCCTCCGTAAGAAGCGCTGACGCACCTGGCAAGCCAGGTGCGTCAGTTTTGTTTTCTTCTGACTTAGCGTCAGAAGGAGTATCAGAAATGGTCGCCGGGTTTTGCTGTTTACCCTTCGTGTCTCTGTTTCTCAGGCGGCTTGTTAGCGCATGCAAGGTCACTCTGAGGTTCGTGATTATTATCCGGAATCTATACAGGAATATGCTGAGCGAGACCCCAAGAGTGATTACGATAGCAGCAGCGACTTGGATGATATAGGTTGTCGTTGCTGGGTCGATGTAAGCCCACGCTGGCGTGACCCACACGAACATGAAGGCAAGGAACCAGTATGCTGTAAGGATGGCTATGCGTTTTCTAGAACTCATACATTCTGTACCTGTCTTTGACTTTACGTGACAACACCAGTTTCGCTTGATGATATTGTATCTTAATAAACAGAAAATAGTTCCGTTATTGGCTACCCCCGCACCCCTGCGGGCTACAAGCCTGCAGGGGTGCGGGGGTAGCCAATAACGGAACTATTTTCTGATCGTGTATATCTTTCTACGCAGTATGTTCCAAAATGGAACATACTGCGGTTTCAGCTAACTCTCCCTCTTTGAAGATATTACCGAGGTGCTTGGTAACAGCCGGACGATTTACGTCGAACAGTAAGGCAATCTGCTTTTGCGACATCCAAAGCATTTCCTGCCGGAATA
>WQXX01000023.1 GCA_009781535.1 Coriobacteriia bacterium
TCCGGGGAGGTGATGCGCCCTATCGCCTGGCATGATGGGAACGCTCAAACGGATCCGCGTATCGAGAGCGGCAAGATGGGATACGAGGTAATCGCGGAGTTTTGTGAGGCGAGCTGCCTCACTTTTGCAGCGCGTATTCTCGCACGCGTAGGAGACGGCATTGGCAAAGCCTGCCGCCCCGGCGACGTCCTGCGTTCCGCTGCGTCGGGTCGCCTCTTGGCCACCGCCTCGTATATGCGGCTCAAAGGGCGTGTTCTGCTTCAGGTACAACGCACCTGTCCCCTTCAAGCCGCCGATTTTGTGAGCGGAGAAACTGGCGGCGTCGAGGCCGAGTGCGTGCACGTCAAAAGGTATCTTGCCAAGCGCCTGGACCGCGTCGGTATGGAACAGCGCGCCGTATTCGTGGGTCATGGCAGCAAGCTCGGCAATCGGCTGGATGGTGCCTATCTCATTCTGTGCTGCCATGATACTGACCAATATTGTGCTATTTGTGATAGCATTTTTAAGAGCTGCTGGCGTGATAAAGCCGTCTCGTGTCGGTTGCAGGTAGGTGACGTCAAAGCCGGCGCTTTTGAGCGCCTTGATCGGCTCAAGGATCGCAGGATGCTCAAATACCGAGCAGATGATGTGGTTGGCGGCGGCTCCCTTACGGCGCCGCGCCGCTGTGGCAATACCCATGATTGCCATATTGTCCGCCTCGGTGCCTCCTGAGCAGAATACCAGCTCGGGCGGCGCGGCGCCTATGGCAGCCGCAATGCACGCCCGCGCCGCCTCCAAGGCGGCGCGGGCGTGCTTACCTTCCCTGTACAAGGCATTAGGATTGGCGAACTGGCTTATCAGATGTGCATTGATCGCCTCCTGCACCCCAGGCGCCAAAGGTGAGCTCGCAGCATAGTCAAGATAGATGCGTTTCATAATGCCTCCATCATAGCGCAACAGAATTGTTCTTTGTTATACCAGCCCATTTTTCGTGATACAGAACCTTTAGACCAGATGCAGCTTTTCATATCTTCCGTCTTTCAGTTTATTACATCATTGCAATTGTTTTTCAGTAATAGTATTATTTAAATTGTGATTGGAGGATATATGAATAAGACAGAACTAATCCATGCGCTGCATAATCTTGACGAGGAAGCCGCTTTGCTTTTTGATGACGAGAATCTCCGTTTTTCTATTGTCATCGTTGGAGGCTCTTCGCTTGTCATACTTGGTTATTCCTTGCGCGCAACGCATGATATTGATGTTCTCAGCGCTCCAAAAAAGCTGCTTCCGCTGCTGGGAAAGTATGGCTTGAATACATCTGTCGTCGCTTATACTGACTCGTTTCCTTATGGATACGAGGAAAGACTACAAAGACTACCCATAAATGGAAGGATAATCGACTATTTCGCACCATCGCTTGAGGACCTAGTAGTCTCGAAACTATATGCGATGCGTCCCCCTGATATTGAGGATTTGGAGAATCCAGATGTGATAGCGTCCATTAATTGGGTGCTCCTCGACGATTTGATTATAAAAGAGGACGAAGCCCCAGCAAGCGCTCTGAATGAGCGGCGGTATAAAGAAATGCTTGATGCATATATGTGGTTCAAGGAGAAATATCAATAATGAGGATGCTGACATTTACTGGATACCTCAAGTCGTATCTTAAAGAGCTGACAGGGAGCAATTCTCAGAGCCTGCTGAAGTTGGGAAAACTGGCTGTTGTTGATAGCCCGCGAGCGACTGAGCCAGTCTTTCTCCTTGCAGCTATGAAGGAAAGACTGCCCATGCTTCTTCAGGCAGTCTCGAATACCCAACTTGAAGATGAGTACAGGCAGATAATGAAGGTGTTTTCCTCATCAACTGGGTTAATGGCTGCTCTCCAGCAAAATGATCCCCGGCTCCCTCTGCGTTATAGAAAGGTATATCAAAGTTATAAAAGTCGAGCTCATAGGGTAGAAACCGATCGTAATGCAAGCCTGCTCATGCGTACAAAAGCCCTTGCCCTGATGCGTAAAAAGGGGTTGAGCAACTACCGAGTATACTCTGATCTGAAACTTAATCCTGGCAATGTGAACGCCTTCTTAAAGAACTCAGACCCCACGAAAGTCAGTAGAACGACCGCGCGCGCCATCCTTGATTACGTTGAATCAATATGAAGCTTTTTATTCGAAAAAACTTCAATAAACAAAAGCATTAGAGAGCAGCTTGGCGGAGTTGTGCAAGCGCTTTTACTGGATCGGCAGCGCCAAAGACAGCCTTTCCGGCTACCAGGATATCTGCACCGGCTCTGACCACAGATGGCGCTGTCGTGACGTCGATACCGCCGTCAACTTCGATAAGGAAGCTGCCTTCAGATTCATCTTTCCTCTTTTGCGCCGCCGTGCGCACTGCTGCAAGGCGTGCGATCTTGTCAACGCTACATGCGATGAAAGATTGCCCTCCAAAGCCTGGATGCACCGACATGACCAAAACCACGTCGAACAAACCTGAAAGTGGCTTCAGCACGGTCTCTGGAGTATGAGGGTTTAGAGCCACACCAGCAAACGCCCCGGCATCCCGAATCCGCGTGAGCAGGGACCCGAGTATCTCGGCTTGGGGAGCGGAAAGCGTTTCTATCACATGCGAGGTTCCTTTGCTCAATACAGGCCTGGTAGTCTTTACGAGGGTGTTCGTAGAAAATGCCTGAGCCATCGCACAGGCGTGGCTTTCTACATGGATGGTCACAAGGTCGGCTCCGGCGTCGAGGTACCAATCGAGCTGAGCGCCTGGGTTGTCGATCATCAGATGCACATCAAGAGGAACGTTTGTGATTGCCTTCAGCGCTTTGACAAAGGGTGGACCGATGGTGAGGTTGGGCACAAAATGCCCATCCATAACGTCGATGTGGAGCCATTCAGGCGATGGCCCGTTACTTGTAATGAGAGACACATCGCGCTGTAGATTAAGAAAGTCAGCGCTGAGAATCGATGGGGATATCTGGACAATCCTGGTCATTGTGGCTCCTTGGACGGGTCTTGGGTTCCTGTAGCGGCTTAGGCTTCAATCGACACCTCCCTAGTAGAACTCCGGTTTTGAAGGGCGCACCATCAACGAGGTTATCATATCCTCAATCGGGCGTCCTTCCCACACGACGTCATGAACCTGATCGGCGATAGGCATCTCTACTTCGTACTTCCTGGCAAGCTGCGGCATGCTCCGACAGGCAAAGGCACCTTCGACCACCATATGGGCCGTTCGCTCGTATTCCGTGATGGATATGCCAGAGGCGAGCGCCACGCCAAAACTGCGGTTTCGCGAATGGGGAGAGGTGCAGGTGACAATCAGGTCGCCCATACCGGCAAGCCCCATACAGGTCTGTGGCAGACCACCGACCGCCTCCACAAGGCGTGAGATCTCAGCCAGACCACGCGTCATAAGCATGGCTGCCGTGTTGTCTCCAAAGCCAAGACCAAAGGCAGCTCCTGCCGCGATGGCAATGATGTTCTTTGCTGCACCACACAACTGCACGCCGAGCACGTCAGGCGATGTGTAAACACGGAAGTGCGGAGCAACGAACAGATCCTGGAAGAAGCTGGCGATGAGCTCATCTGTTGCAGCGATAACAGTCGCGGACAAGATATCACGTGCGACCTCCTCGGCATGATTTGGCCCGCTGAGCACCGCGATGCGATCCACGGAACCAAGCTCGTCGGCATACACCTCACGCAATGTCAGGCCCGTGGAATACTCGATGCCTTTCGAAAGGATGACAAGGGGCGTGTCTGAGGATATAAGCTCCTGAGAAGCAAGCGTGTGAGCCATCTCTCGCACTGCCGCAGAAGGTGTGGCAAGCACCACTGCCTCAGTATCGGCAAGGGCAAGAGCAAGCTCGTTTGTCGCCACGACTGAGGGCGGCAATGCAACGCCGGAGAGGTAGTTGGGGTTACTGTGGGTCTCATTGATGGTTGCCACAAGCTCGGGGCTGCGCGCCCAGAGCTTGACGTTGATATCCTTTGTGCCAAGCAAGCGAGCGATTGCGCTTCCCCATGACCCGGCGCCGATGACTGTTACGCGCATTGCAACTCCCTACTCCTCATCTTTAGCAGCTGGTGTGCTTTCTTCGCTTCCATGCGTTTCTTCTGTGCTCAGCGCTTTTTTTGTGGATCCGATCGAGAACCGTGGCTCCTCATGGTGCATCAAACGGATGATATTCTTTTTGTGGGCTGCCACCATGACCATCATCGCCATGATTCCAAAAACGATATAGGTTAGCGATCCGCCATGGAATACCGCGATCCAAGCCGGTAACGAGATGACCGCCACGATTGAACCGACAGATACGATACGGCTGAGCAGCGTACATAACAAAAACACAGAAAACGCCAGCAATGCCGCAACGGGAGTTACCACCAAAAACCCACCGAGGGCAGCTGCGACTCCCTTACCGCCTTTAAAGTGCATGAAAGGTGAGAACATATGCCCCAAAATGCATGCAATAACGGCAAGCGCAAGGGGGATATCATGCAGCGGTCCAGCGTCGGTTATCCCATAAGCCATCTGAAACCTGTCGGCGCTTTGCAGCGTTGAAGGGTCATACTCAAGGAGTATGGCGCCGACCTTGGTCAGCGCGAAGGTCACGATAAGACAACCGACGATGGCTTTCAGCACGTCGAAGACAAACACGAGCAAACCTGGTCCCCAGCCAAGGGTCCGCAGGGTATTCGCGGTGCCGACATTGCCGGAACCATGTTGACGGATGTCGATTCCTGCTACGATTCGCCCGATGATAAGTGCAAAGGGGATAGAGCCGCACAGATACGCAAGCACCAGCGCACCTATCACCATCAGCGGATAGATCGGCAGAAAGCCCGGTACATCGAGGTAATTCAACGGCATTTCTCTTTTCCCACCTTTGCTTTCGTCTCGTTTACCAATTAGCCAGACACAACCACCATAACCAAGCATCTTGCCCTGTATGCCCGGATTGGCGCCCAGGGTAACAGATAGATCCCTACTCTTGTACTAATCCTTCTTCTTGAAACGCAACCTGACAGGAGTTCCCTCAAGATTGAAATTCTCACGAAGCCTGTTCTCAAGGTAGCGCTCATAATTATCGTCGATGATCTGCGGATGGTTTGCAAAGAAGGTGAACTGCGGCGGCTTGGTGCCCGTCTGCGTCACATAATTGATCCGCAGGCGCATGCGACCCTTAGTGATCGTATGCCCAAAATCACGCAGCTGCGTAAGGAAGGTGTTGAGTTTGCTCGTCTGGATCTGCCCGGTAAAGCTCGCATACACCTTATTGATAGCATCCCAGATGCGGTACACCGAACGACCGGTCTTGGCAGAAATCGCAATGACAGGCGCGTATCCGACAAACACCAGACGATCGGTGACCTGCTCGCGCACCCTCTCGCGTTCCTCCGGCGTCTTGAGAAGATCCCATTTGTTAAGAAGGACCACGAGCGCGCAGCCCCGCTCATGCGCCAACCCTGCGACACGCTGGTCCTGATCGGTAAGACCGAGAGAGGCGTCGATGAGTAGCAAGGCCACGTCGGCACGGTCGATGGCGCGCAATGCCCGCACAAAGCCGTAGTATTCGATATCCTCATCGATGGCGGATTTCTTACGTAAGCCCGCCGTGTCGATGATGCGATAGGCAACCTCGTCTTTGACGACCAAGGCGTCTATCGCGTCCCGCGTTGTTCCTGCCACATCGCTGACGATGGAACGTTCGAAACCCGTGAGCTGGTTACACAGTGAGGACTTGCCCGAATTGGGCCTGCCGATGATGGCGACGTTGATGGCGTCGATCTCGGTATCTTCGCCGTTATCTAGCGCTGGCAGAAGGCTTACCAACTCATCAAGCACATCTCCTGTGCCATGGCCGTGGATACTTGAGATCGGCCATGGAGTGCCAAGCCCCAGGGAGTAGAAATCCCACAGCGCGTCCTCGCGCGTGGGGTTGTCCATCTTGTTCACCAGCAGAAGTACCGGCTTGTTCGAGCGTTTGAGTAGTTTGGCAACGGCAATATCGTCAGCGGTCGCCCCTGCACTGCCTTCCACCAAAAACAGGATGGCGTCTGCCTCCTCGGTTGCCATGATTGCCTGATTGCGTATCGGCGTCTGGAAATGATCGTCATCGACCATCTCGATACCACCTGTGTCGATGAGCGTAAAGTGGACGCCATTCCAGTCGGCACGGTGATACGAGCGGTCGCGGGTAACCCCACGCTGCTCATGCACGATAGCCTCACGCGTAAGCGCAATGCGGTTAACGAAGGTGGATTTGCCCACATTGGGACGGCCGACCACTGCGACTATCGGTAAACTCACGGCTCCTGACTTTCATAAAATCGTTTGAGGTATGTTGTGCCATGGCTCCTGGCAATCTTGCATTCTTGAAGTGGCTCGTGTATCTGCCAATGCTCGTGCAGGTGTTCAGATTCATTCCAGTTGTGCTGGGCGAAGCGCTTCTAATATGCCATACAGATACTTAACGAGTCCTTCTGCCCTACATGATACTACATCAACCCGCACATCCAAAGCCGCCGACAGGTCCTCAGGTCTTATATCGTCGAGGAACAGCCCGTTGCTGTTGAGCATCACGTCGCTGAGCACGAGGCGGCTGCACGGGATAGGCTCGTCTGCGTTACCTGGGATAAGCTCCTCTGCGCTACACGGGATAGGCTCGTCTGCGCTGCACGGGATAGGCTCGTCTGCGCCGCCCGGGATAAGCTCGTCTGCGCCGCCCGGGATAAGCTCGTCTGCGCCGCCCGGGATAAGCTCGTCTGCGCCGCCCGGGATAAGCTCGTCTGCGCTATCTGGGATGCCTCCATCCGTGTTGCGTACGGATGACTTGACGTCGCGTAGTTGTTCGATGATATCCTGCCCGGTCAGAAGCCCTGCCACATCAACATTGCCGCCGAAGAATCGGTTCTTTATTGCACGGACTTCTATGTGCAGGGCGCTCGAGTCGGCAAACAGGGCTGTCTTGTCGATAAGCTCCTGCAGCACAGGTGCAAAAGCAACCCCGGTGACAATGACGATGGACGTCGCCCTGAGCGCAGGGCGCGCAATGACGGACGTTTTTGTCAGGCTTTCGACGCATCGCTGCCAGTCGTCGATGAATGTGCGCAGCATGCCGATGCCATCCTCGAACTGCGGGAAGCCATCGTATTCCTGTGCCGAAGGCAGGCGCTGAATGAAGTCATCTGGATACGCTAACCGGTAGAACTCGTCGCTTGCCATAAAACGTGTTCTGCCTGTCTTTGCGCGCTCCTCTTCCTGCAATATTGCTGTTTTCTCTAGCACTTTTTGGGCATCAAGAGCAGAAAATGATGATTGCAGCGCCGCATAGCGGGTATGCCCATAGGGCACGATTCCCACGCTGCTTATGCCGCGTCTTGGCCTGATCCACGCAAGCGTTGCGTCAAGTTCCTCGTCATCATTAAGACCCGGCACGAGCACAATCTGCGCGCGCACCTCTATCCCCGCCTCCAACAGCTGCTCTAACACCTCAAGCCCTCGGGCATGATGCTTGCCCATAAGCTGGGCGCGCGCTTCCGGTCTTACCGCATGAAGCGAGACATTAAGAGGCGAGAGCCGGTATTCGATGATGCGCAACACATCCTCGTCCGTACAGTTGGTGAGTGTGACAAAGTTGCCCTGCAAAAACGAGAGGCGATAATCGTCATCACGCACATACAGGGCAAGGCGCATACCTTCGGGAAGCATCCTCATGAAGCAGAAGGTACAAGCATTGCAGCAGGTCTTGACGCCATCGAACACCACGCCGTCAAACTCGATGCCCCATGCTTCGCCAGGCCTGCGCGCAAGCGTGAGACTTGCGCCTTTCCGCTGAGCCCTGTTGCCAGATGCATGATTGCTAAACACTATCCCGCCCTTAGCCCTGTTGCCAGATGCACTATTGCCAGTTGTTTTCCCGCCATGAGCCTTATTCCCAGGGTCAGCGCACAATATGGTATGGGAAGCAGCATCGAGCGTAAGTTCTATCTCGTCTCCGTCCGTATACCAAAGCCAATCGATATAGTCGCGCAGCGGTTGCCCATCGACTGCCACAAGCCCCATACCAGGACGCAACCCAGCCTCCCAAGCCGGAGAGCCTTGTTCGACCGTCGCAATACATGCGACAGACGCAGGTTGGTTTGAGCGTAAGCGACGCCGATTCATCCGCATAGTTTTCGTATCCATAGGTTTATTCTAGCAGGTAGCAGGTATAAGCGCCACGTGATGCTTATCCACGTAAAGCTTATCCACCACTCAACGCGGCAACAACACTGGCGATCTGCTCTTGAGGAGTTGAGGCTCCGGCAGTTATCCCGACCGTGATGTCTGAGGCAACAAACCACGAAGCATCGATCTCGGAGGGGGACTCGATATGGTGAGTATCAGGGCATACCGCCTTGCAGATCTCATACAAACGGGTGGTGTTTCCGGAGTTATGGCCGCCAACAACAAGCATACAATCAACGCTGCGAGCAAGACGCGCAGCAGCCTCCTGACGCTGTCGGGTCGCAGAGCAGATCGTGTCGCGAACCTCATAGGTAATGTCGCGCCTGCGCAGCTCATCAACAATCGCTTCCAAAGCTTCAGGCGCCTGCGTCGTCTGCACCACCACGCCAACGCTTGATGAACCCGATCCAAGAGTATCCGGCAGACCTGCTGGCGTCTGTACGACGATGGCGCCTGCTCCTGCGTGTGCGCTGATGCTTTCAACTTCCGGATGACCGCTCTCCCCCACTACGACCACCGTATAACCGCGCTCGCGCATGTTGCTCGCCGCACGCTGCGCCTTGAGCACATGCGGACAGGTAGCATCAACGACCGTAAGGCCACGCGCGCGAGCTTCCTCGATGACCTGCGGCGCTACGCCGTGCGAACGGATGACGAGCACTCCCTCATCAACCTCATCGACACGTTGCGCTACCTGGACGCCATGCGCCTCAAGCTCGGCAACAACCTGTGGGTTGTGGATGAGCGGGCCGAGGGTATGAACAGGCGCAGGGCGATGCACGGCATCTTCTACGAGTGCCAACGCACGTTCCACCCCGTAACACGCCCCTGCAAATTCTGAGAGGATGAGCTTCACTTTTTGCCGCAGCTTTCCTCATCGGGCTTCCTGGTAGCGTCATCGCGAGGGTTCTCAAACGCATAAATGGCAGTCATGATATCTGCGGTAAACGCCGCAAACCGTTCATCTTTGCTGAGATTGGCGTATCGCTCGTCAGTCAGCGAAAGCGGCTCGCCCACGCTCAGTGTGATACGGGGGAAATGCCAGAGGCGAGATTTAGGGGGTGATATCCGCTCTGTATTCCACAGATGCACCGGCACCACCGGAACGCGGGCAAGATGGGCGATGAGCGCCGTACCTCCAAAGGCTACGCGTTGCTCATTGTGCCCAGCTTTCTTTCTGTTACGCCCGCGCGTGCCTTCGGGAAAGATCCCGACAAGCTCGCCTCGTTTGAGCATCGCAACCGCCCGTTTGATCGCCTTCATATCCGCCGTGCCGCGTTTGATAGGAAACACGCCTGCCCACGAGGCCATACGCGCGATGGCTTTGACCTTGAAGAACTCCTCTTTGGCAATGAAGCGGACGGGACGTGGACGCATCGCCAACATGATGAAAGTCGGGTCGAGATAGGAATTGTGGTTTCCTGCGATGATGGCGCCTTGCAGCGAAGAAAGCCTGAGCTGATCGGCTCCATACGACTTGAATCGGAACAATGTTTTCCAGAAAAACCTGATCAGGATGAAAAGGAAGACGTAAAACCGTTGTGAAAAATGCTCTGGCCCCTCGGCAGCAGTATCGTGGAAATAAGCAAGCGGTTTCATCGGTAGTGTCCTTACGTCCTTTTTTCGTTTACCAATACAGCAATGCGGTCGACTACCTCGTCGATGGTCAGTTCAGTTGTATCAAGCAGGATCGCATCGGAGGCCATCGCAAGCGGCGCCACCTCACGCGAAGAATCATACGCGTCTCGGCGCATGATCTCAGCCAGGATAACCGCTTCATCCGTCTGGTCGACCCCCCGCTTAACATTCTGTTGCGCCCGACGACGCGCGCGCTCCTGTGGGGAGGCGGTTAAAAATACCTTAAGCTCAGCGTGAGGAAAGACCACCGTACCGATGTCGCGGCCCTCCATGACCGTGTCGCGCTCAGCCCCGAGCCTGCGCTGCTGCTTGCTGAGCGCCGCCCGGACTGCGGGTAGAGCGGAGACCGCTGAGACGTACCTGTCGGCAAGAGGGGTGCGGATCTCAAAGGTCACATCCCTGCCGTCGATGAATACCTGGGTTGGTAAAGCCTCTCCTTCGGTGTAACCGAAGGAGATCAAGGCGGCCTGGGCAATCTCAACGATTGCCCAGGCCGCCTGTGTATCTTCAGGATCGAGTCCGTCTTCAAGGGCGCGTATGGTAATCGCACGATACATCGCACCTGTATCAAGGTATGCAAAGCCAAGTCGGACTGCTGTCAGTTTTGCAATGGTCGATTTTCCGCTGCCAGCAGGACCGTCAATGGCGATGATCATGCAGCCCCCACCTTTCCCTGTCAACTAGTAGAACCCACGATTTCCTGGTTGAGTATTCGGTACCTCAACACAATACTATGTTATTGCCCGAGTTGCGCTCAAGCTTTCCAAATCGTTACTGAAGCCAGGATAACTAACGCCCATGCTCTCAATCCCCTCGATATCAAGGTCGATACAAAAGGCACGGGCGGCAACGATCCATGTCATCGCAAGCCGATGGTCGTTATGGGTTAAAAGGGCTGACGGCGTCGTGAGAGATGGCCCCTCGTTGGACGCTAGACCCTCTTCATGTCGCTCGTCGATGTGCGCTAGACCTTCTTCATGTCGTCCTGAGCGAAGGGCAAAGCCCGAAGCGAAGGATCCAGCGGGAGAGTCGTTGGATTGGTTGAGTTGTCGCCCAGAAAGAGTATGTATCGGTAATCGCGTCTTACGTGTGTCCGACATAAACCCTTCGTGCCCCTCAATAACAAGGTCGTCTCCCTCAGCACGAGCACTGCACCCAAGGGCCGTAAGACCGGCAATAACAGCAGCAAGGCGGTCAGATTCTTTAACACGCAGCTCCCCTACCTCGCAAAACCTCGTCTCTCCCTTACAGGCGGTAGCAAGCAGGGCAAGTATGGGTATCTCGTCGATAAGACTCGGTATCTCATCGGCAGCCACCGTAACAGCCTTCAGCTCGCGGGTGTAGCACACACATACATCCCCGACAGGCTCCGCTCCGA
>WQXX01000024.1 GCA_009781535.1 Coriobacteriia bacterium
CGCCCTGTGCCCAACCATCTACGCGATCGCCATCGTCCCGGTGCGGAGGGTTACGGGAAGTATCACTATCCGCATCTGAGCGAAAGCGGCTGGGTCGACCAGCAATACCTGCCCGATGGTCTCAAACGCGGCGCATTCTACAAGCCGGGGGAGCGTGGCTGGGAGGCGTACCGAAGCGAGGCGCCCAAGCGGGATCGCGAGTGAGAAGAAGCGGGATCGCGAGTGAGAACAGGCGGGATCGCGAGTGAGAACAAGCGAGATCGCGAGTGAGAATCATCCAGAATCATACGAGGGGTTGCAATAACCGTTCAGCTGACAAAAAACTTCTGAAAACATCTCCAGAAGTTTAACAATATGCTATCATATGTTTTATCTAACAATATGCTATTATATGACATGTCTAAAGAAGTGCTATTATATGATATGTCTACGAATATGCTATGATGGTGGATACAGGTATTGTTTTGAAACGGACAAGAACCTGTCAGGGTCTGCGTAAGGCTGAGAATGATAGAATACGGGTTTCAAGTGGACACATGTAGCTCGAATGGGTGACAAGTAGTTTGCGAAGGGAGTGAAGCCATGCCGGAGTTCTTGACAACTGATCTGATAGTTCAAATTCTGTTGGGGATTGTGGCGCTGTTTGTAATAGTGCTAATCATTTTAGCATTTAATCTCATCGGGACGCTTCGGAAGGTCAGTAAGACTATCGTCAAACTTGACCCGACTATCAAGAAGGTAAATGCGACCATCGATGCGCTTCAACCAGCGATCCAACGTGTCGATCCGCTGCTTGAGCGTGTTTCATTGACGGTAGATGCAGTCAACCTCGAGATCATGCGTGCCGATCAGATCCTTGCCGACATCAGTGAGGTCACCGATGTGGCAAGCAGCGCGGTGGGAAAGATCGGCGAAATCTCCGACGGCCCGCTCAACCTGCTTACATCAGCCAGTGATAGGATCCGCGGAGCGGTTGGCAATAAACGCGCCGACAGGAAAGCGGCAGGTACCTTGAGGCGCATGCAGACGGAGCAACGGGTTGCGACAGATACCAACAGACAATCCGATGATGACGCCCTTGAAGATAGACAGCAGAATAGAGACGAAGCGGGGCTTTATTACAAGAACGATGCGGAGTCGTTTGTCGAGGACGATGCGGACTCGTCCGGTGATGCACTCCCTTTCGATGATACGCTTCTCAGCAAGCTGTTTTTAGCTGAGAAGCAGTCTACAGCTGAAAATCTGCTTGTTGCCGAGAAACTGCTCTTAGCCGAGAAGCTTCTTGTGGCCGAAAAGCTCCTTGTGGCTGAAAAACTCTCTGTCGCAGAGAAGTTGCTTGAAGCCGAGCAACTCTTGGCTGTCGAGAAGTTTCTCGTGAGCGAGAAGCAGCCAATAATCGAGAAGCAGCCAATAGCTGAGAAGCAGCAAATAACTGAGAATCAGCCAATAGCAGGAAAGCTACAGACAACCGAGAATCCAGTTATAACCGAGAAGCAGCCTGCTACCGACAGCTGGAATGGGGTGGAGCGGCGTGCTATTCCCGAAAGACAAACCGTTGACGAAAAGCCTTCCACCGTCGATATGCCTTCTGTTCTAAGTGAGCCTGCTGCCATCAAGGAGCCGCCCATTGCCGAGAGGCCGCTTGTTGTCAAGGAACCGCCCGTTATCGAGAGACCGACTACTATTGAGTGGCCTTCTGTTATCGAAGCAGCCCCCACCATTGAAAGACCTTCCGTTATTGAGAAACCCTCACCAGTCGAGAGGCTTTCAGCTGTTGAGAGGCCTGCTGCAACCGAGCGGCTATCTGTAGTCGAAAAACCCAAAGCCACGCCTGCGCCTGCGCCTGCACCTGCGCCAAAGCCTGCAATGCAAAGACCGGCAAATCCAGCAATCGCTGAGGTGACAAATCCTGCGTTTGCCCTCCTGTATCCAAACCTCAATTCATCGTATGATCAAACCGATGAAGCATATAACGACGATTACGATCTCGAACCTGACGAGGAGGTCATTGTATCCGGAGCAAACCGTAACGATGAGTACAGTATCGCCTCTGACAAGGCCTACGATTCATTCCGTATATGGTCGGGCGGTAAGGGGAATAAACCGCAAAGAGCTCCTGAGGTCGAAGATTCTGATGATGAAGAAGGATACTTCCTGTATTACACATCGAACCAGGCAAATGCCTGAGGATAAAGATGTATCGACAGAAGGTATCGCTTAAGTCTAGTCGCTATGACACGCCCTCGATGTTAGCAGGATAAGCCGGTATGACAACAGAGAACCAGACTGAGACAAAGACAGAACGCTCAAAGCGTCATTTCTTAAAGATCGGCGTCATCATCGGCGCTGTGATTATACTTGTCGGCTGTGGGTATGTGCTTGGACAGATCACGCTTGCAGTCGGTATCATCCTGTTTTCTGCCTTCCTCGTATTTATTCTCAGAGTCCCTGTCGCATGGATGGAGCGTAAACGGATACCTCGCGCGTGGGGAGTGATTATCTCCTACTTGGGCCTGTCTATCATCATCACGCTGATCATCCTCATATTCCTGCCTATCATCACCGACCAGATTGTAGAGTTTACCGCGTCGCTTCCTGGATATGTTAGCGACATCCGTGCAAGTTGGGACGCATTCTACGAACAATATGCGAATGTACTAGAGGATACATTAGTCCAGCAGATCGTCCAGTCTGTAACAACTGAGCTATCAAGCTTGGCAACGATGCTGGCTCAGGAGTCCGTAAACCGGATCGTCTCCTTAAGCACGAGTCTGGTCAATGCCCTGATTATCGCCGGTCTCTCCCTTATTGTCGGGTTCTGGGTCCTTAAGGATCTGCCACGGATTGGTAGCGAACTGCTTATCATCTCAGGCCCGCGTTTTTCTGGCGAGCTGCAATACATCGCACGAAGCTTCTCGTGGGCGATCGGAGGTTATCTCAAAGGCATGGTGATTTCAGGCGTCTGTGTTGGCACGATGGTTGGGATCTGTTACTACATCATTGGTCTGCCTTATCCAGCGCTCCTTGGTCTCCTAACCGGTTTGATGAATTTCATTCCTTTCCTTGGTCCTTGGATTGCAGGAATCACTGTTGCACTTCTTGGGTTCCACATTTCCCCGGTAACTGCCTTTCTGGCGATAGCCTTGACTATTTCCTGCCAGACACTTGTCGACAACCTGGTCATGCCACGCGTCATGTCCGGGGCGGTCGACCTGCATCCCAGTGTGGTCATTGTCGCGTTGATGGCGGGTGGCGCCGTCGGCGGGATCCTCGGAATACTATGCGCCATACCATTGACAGCTGCGATAAAGACCCTTTTTGTCCATTATTTTGAACGCAAGACTGGCAGGAAGCTCGGCTCTCAAGAAGGCGCCCTATTCAAGACCAGACAAGAGATGAAGAAAAGAAAAAAGGGTTCAGCTGAGAAGGCTCTCAGCGCGAAAGAGAATGCGACTGATGGTATCGAGGTATCTTCTGATGCGACCGAAGCTGCTGAGGATGCTGCTGAGGATATTACTGAAGCTGCCGAGGATGTTGCTGTCGATAACACCGAAGCTACCGAAGCCGTATCCGTCGTTGACGGCATTGTCGAGGATGTTGCTGTCGATAACACCGAAGCTACCGAAGCCGTATCCGTCGTTGACGGCATTGTCGAGGATGTTGCTGTCGATAACACTGAAGCTGCCGAGGATGCTGCTGTCGATGATACCGAACGTGATACTGATACAGCTGTCGTACAATAAAACGCCATAACACCGTATAATAGAGCAATGACGTGGCTACGAGACTGTAGCCTTTGTGTGGTTATCCAAGGAGACGTACATGAAAAGCTCAGAGTTAAGGGAGAAGTACCTTGCATTCTTTGAAACAAAGGGCTGCAAGCGTTTGCCCTCGTCCTCCCTTATCCCCGACGATCCATCTCTGCTGTTGACGAGCGCCGGTATGGTGCAGTTTAAACCTTATTACCTCCAGCAGAAACAGCTCGAAGCGCCCTATGTGGGTACTGCAACGGTACAAAAATGCGTCCGTACCACCGATATCGACATCATCGGCACCACAGGGCGGCATCTGAGCTTTTTTGAGATGCTTGGAAATTTCTCATTCGGCGCGTATTTCAAAGAGGAGATGTGCGCGTGGGCGTATGAATTCTCCACCGAGATCCTGGGCTTTGATCCCAAGCGCCTGTATTTTACCGTGTACCGCGACGATGATGAGACGGTTGAGATCTGGAAGTCTCTCGGGGTACCTGATGACCATATCCGCCGCCTCGGCGAGAAGGATAATTTCTGGCGAGCGGGGCCGACCGGGCCCTGTGGGCCGTGTACGGAGCTGTATTTCGACCAGGGACCGGAGTACGGCTGCGCCCATCCTGACTGCGGCCCGGGATGTGACTGCGAGCGTTTCTTAGAGTATTGGAACTGTGTCTTTACCCAGTACGATAGCCAAGAGGATGGCTCGCTTAAGCCTTTACCAAAAAAGAACATTGACACCGGCATGGGGCTTGAACGTACCGTCACTATTCTGCAGGGCGTGCAATCCAACTACGATACTGATATTCTGCGCGGGCTTATCGCGGTAGGGGAGCGCTTAAGCGGTCTTGCGTATACAGGGATGGACGGAGGTGCAGCCGATCTTTCGTTGCGCATCATCGCTGACCATGCCCGTGCGGTGACCTTTATGATTGCCGATGGCATCCTGCCTTCCAACGAAGGGCGTGGATATGTCCTGCGCCGACTTTTGCGGCGCGCTATGCGGCATGGGCAGCTCCTTGATATCGACCCACCATTTCTCGGCGAATTCATCAACGTGGTCATCGAGGAGATGGGCAGCGTGTATCCGGAACTTGTCGAAAACCGCGGGCTGATTACGCGCATCGTCAAGACCGAGGAGGAGCGCTTTGCCCAGACCCTGCGGCAGGGACAGACGTATCTCGATGCTGCGCTTGATTCGTTATCATCAGGAGCTGGCGCCTCATCTTTGCCAGGAGCCGACGCCTTGGCTCCAGCTTTACCAGGAGCCGACGCCCCGGCTCCAGCCTTGCCAGGAACCGACGCCATGGCTCCAGCCTTGCCAGGAACCGACGCCCCACCCACACTACTTCTCGACGGAGCCGTTGCCTTTGAACTGCATGACCGTTTTGGATTCCCCATCGATCTGACTATCGAGATAGCTGCCGAACAGGGAGTTGCAGTCGATCTGGATGGTTTTAAGGTATGTATGGCAGCGCAACGTGAGCGCGCTCGTGCTCACGTTAAGGATGACGCCTGGGGTGCGTACATCGGCGTCTATAACGAGGTCTTACAAGAGCAGGGAGCATCGCGGTTTGTGGGTTATGCCCAACATGAGCAACAGGCCCAAGTGCGCGCTATCATCGTTAACGGAGAGCTGGTTGCGACTATCCGCGACGGTCAGGCTGCTCAGGTCATATTAGACCTCACCCCGTTTTATGGGGAGATGGGCGGACAGGTCGGCGATACCGGTCTGCTACTCACCGAGGATGGATCGCGGTTTACCGTGCAGGACACGAAGGTCTTTGAAAAGGCGCTGTATGCGCATATCGGGCATATCGACGGAGCGCTCAGTGTGGGCGATACCGTCAGCGCACGGATAGACTCGGCGCGCCGGGAGCGCATACAGCGCAACCATACTGCGACGCATCTGCTCCACTATGCACTCAGGCAGGTACTCGGCGATCATGTGAAACAAGCTGGCTCGATGGTGGCTCCTGATCGTCTGCGTTTTGACTTTACACACTTTGAACCAGTGACACAAACACAGCTTGCTCAGATCGAAGCGCTGACGAATACGCTCATCATGGAGGATGGCAAAGTCGTCTCTTATGAGACCTCGCTTGAGGCGGCGCGTGCAAGTGGTGTTATTGCCCTGTTTGGGGAGAAGTACGATGGGCAGGTGCGGGTTTTAGAAGCCGGCGCTCAGTCGCGTGAGCTTTGTGGCGGCACCCATGTTTCTCAGACGGCGCAGATCGGCTTTGTTAAGATCATCAGCGAATCCAGTGTTGGTGCGAACCTGCGCCGTATTGAGGCGGTTACGAGCTATGACGCCTTGGCGTATGTCAACCAGGAAGAGGATCAGCTCCATGCAGCTTATACAATCCTTAAGGCGACCCCGATTGAGTTCATAGAAAAGCTCAATGCCTTGTGCGAGCGCAACCATGAGTTCGAAGCTGCGCTGGAAAAGATCAAGCAGGCCAGGCTGGCTCATGAAAGTCTGACCTTGGTGAGCGCTGCAATCATGGTGGGCAAGCAGACAGCCCAGACTGCTGGGGCCAAAGATGGCAGCGAGGCTATCGTTGGCGATGTTGGCGGCGAAGCTGGCAGCGATGTTGGCGGCGATGTTGGCGGCGATACTGGCGTCGGAGACGGCGGTAGTGATACCTACAGGCTGGTCATCGCGCGTATCGATGGCCTTGAGATCGAGGACATGCGTGTGTTATGGGATAAAGCGCGCGAGAGGTTTGGCGAAGCGGGCGCTGTTGTGCTTGGAACCATCCGCGAGAATGGTGAGCCGCTCATACTGGCTGCCGCCACCACACGTGCCGTCGAAATAGGCTTCAACGCGGGTGCGGTCATCAAGCAGATTGCGCCTCTTATTGCTGGCGGTGGTGGCGGCAGGCCAACCATGGCGCAAGCAGGCGGCAGTGATGCGCAGGGGCTTGACCGCGCGCTTGAAGCTGCGCGTCAGATGCTGTTTGTACAGGAATAACTGATATACAGGAATAAGCGATACGCAGGGCTAAATGATGTGCAGGACTAAACGATATGCAGGAATACGCGACGTGCAGAATAAACGATACGCAGAAGTAAGTGATTAAGCGGGTTTTGAAGTGAGGGAACATGCATGTCCTGGCGCTTGACATAGGCGAGAAACGCTGCGGAATCGCCGTATCAGACTCGAGCGGAAAAATTGCTATACCAATTAGCACATTAGATACCCAGCACGTTTTAGGTGGTCATCCAGACTTCAAACGCATACTTTCCGACCATGAACCTGAGCTTTTGCTCTGCGGCTTGCCGGTATCACTGGATGGCGCCGAGCATACGCAAGCCATACGCATCAGGCAACAGGCAGAGCTCATCTCACAACAGACCGGCCTTCCGCTCGCTTTCGTTGACGAGCGTCTGAGCAGCAGCGAAGCGCGTCGTTTACTCAGAGAAAGTGGGCATACCGAGCGCTCCATGCGCGGAAAAGTCGATATGGTAGCAGCCAGCCTCATCCTCGCAACCTGGCTTGAGGCTCAGCGTACCATACTGTAAACAGAGAAAGCTATCGTTTCGCACACCAAACTGGTATCATTATGGATGATTGAACAGCTAAATGTGAGCATACACAAGGCTTCAAGGTCACAAGTGACCGAGCGTGTTTTTATTGGTTTTGAGCAATCGCAGACGGTTAGCAGCTGATGGACAGGAAACGGAGTTAGTACGAATGCCCGAATACAAAGGAAACCACTCCACCTCTCGTGGGTCTGGATCACATAATAGACCTGAGGCATACGGCAGATCTGAGTCATACCGGAGGCCAGAAATAAACAAAGCGACGGACTCATATAGCCGTTCGGAGACGTACCGGCGACCAGAGGTAAGCAAATCAGCGGACTCATATAGCCGTTCGGAGACGTACCGGCGACCGGATGTACAAAAAGCAGCAGACTCATACAGTCGTTCGGAGACGTACCGACGACCAGAGGTGAGCAAAGCGGCGGACTCATACAGCCGTTCAGAGAACTACCGGAGAGCAGATTCATACAGCCGTTCAGATACCTACAGCCGCTCAGAGACGCATCGTCGCTCGGATGCATACAAAGGATCTGACGCATACAGAAGGCCAGCCGCACCGCGTATCTCAGGGCCAGACGTAAACGCTGTCAGGTTGGTCGGCATAACCGAGCGTAAGCGCCCCAGTATTGTTAAGACGATTCTTCTGGGCCTTGTGCTTGTTGCAGCTGCGATTGGTTTGGCCTTTGGTGGAGTGAAGGTATGTAATATAGTTACTGATAGTGAGTTCAACTGGTTCGGTATTTTTGATGGCTCGAACGTCAAACCGGGGGAACCTGTCACCGTAACCATCATTGAGGGCGCAACGACGAATGAAATAGCCAAACTCTTAAAGGACAAAGGCGTCATCAATAGTGAGCAGGCATTCAAGACCAGGGCCTTTGAGCGTGGAGCTGACACAGCATTTAAACCCGGCACATATGAATTGACAACAGGAATGGACCTCGATGAGCTCATCACGGCGCTGGTAACGGGGCCGGTTTATATCAATGCCTCGACGAGGCTTACCATCCCTGAAGGTTGGAGAGTCGAGCTGGTTGCCTTACGAGTCCAGAATGTCTGTGGGATTCCTGCAGAAGACTTCCTCGAGTTGGCATATTCGGCTGACGTGTACGCCAAAGACTATCCCTTCCTGGAGGAGATACTGCCCGAGCTGTACAACAACTCCCTGGAAGGCTTCCTGTATCCCAAGACCTATGATATCCCGCGTGGAGCGACGGCAGACACGGTTATCCGCATCCTGCTCAACCAGTTTGTCATCGAGATTGAAGCAGCAGGCCTCGACCTGACCTATGCGAACTCGAAGAACATGAGCCTGTATGACGTCATCATCGCTGCGTCGCTCATCGAGAGGGAGACTGCTGATTTTGATGAGCGCCCGCTTATCGCTTCGGTCATCTATAACCGTCTGCGTATCGATATGCCGCTGCAGATAGATGCGACCGTTATCTACGTGCTTGGTCTTGAATGGGAAGGCCCGGATCTGTATTACAGCGATCTGGAGATTGACAGCCCGTACAACACCTACAAGTATTACGGTCTTCCTGCCGGTCCGATTTGCTCATCGCATATTTCCTCGATCGAAGCTGCGGCAAACCCAACTGAAACGAATTACTTATTCTACGTACTGAAGAAAAAAGGTGAAAAAACCCATAATTTCTATGAGACATATGACGACTTCTTGGGTGGGCTGAATGATTACAACAATTCGTAAGGCATCGGGTGATGACTTGTTGCCTGTGCTGTGTTGGGAATCCTTCGGATAGGGCCGCTGAAGGCTTGATAACGGCTGGGTATTCAGGCGGATATCGTATGGTGAGGATGGATCGATGTCATGTATCAGGCCTGAAGAGTACCTGAGCAAAGTCGAGATAATCGATGCACATAAGCTGCTTGCCCAAGGCAAGACGACCGTCCTGCTTGATGTTGACAACACGCTTGTGCCGCGCGACGTCGATCAGGTTCCTGCCTCGGTCATTGAATGGGTTGAAACGCTCAAAGCGAGCGGCCTGCGCATCTGCCTGCTCTCAAATAACTGGCATCAAACCGTACTGACCTACGCACAGACACTCGGTTTACCGATTGTTCGCAAGGCGATAAAACCTTTGCCTTTTGCGTTCCTGCACGCGATTCGTAAAGTGGGTGGTACGCGGCGCAGCGCCGTCGTTATCGGCGACCAGTTGGTCACTGACGTTTTCGGGGCGCATTTCTTAAGGATGTATGCGATACTGGTTGCGCCTCAGGCTGCCAGAGACCTCTGGCATACGCTCCTGCTGCGGCGCATCGAGCATCTGTTCATGCGCGGCATGAGCCCCACGCGCTAAACTGGAACACAAAGGTGACATGGTCATCCTGAGCAAGCGCCTGCAAGGGCGCGCTGTCGAAGGGTCCAGCGGGAGAGCTATAGTCGACGTATGTCGTCCTGAGTGAAGGGCAAAGCCCGAAACGAAGGATCCAGCGGGAGAGTTGTGGGGTTGGCTGAGCTGTCGCCCAGAAAGCCTACGTATTGGCAATCGTGCTGGCTGTAAGGAGGTATCAGGAATGGGTATACAAAAACACGTTGGTCTTACGGGCAATCCCATTGCACATTCGTTATCTCCCGTGATCCATACTACAGCGTATGCAGCCCTTGGTCTTAAGTGGGAATACTCTCTATATCCCTGTTGTGATGCGATTGAGTTTAGGGCCTTGATCGAAAGGCTGGCATGTTCTCAGGATGAGCACATCGGCTTGAATGTCACCATGCCCTTTAAAGCTGTCGCGTTCCAGACGGCCGAGAAGATTACAGGTCTTGCGGCAAGCGCAGCGGGCGCCGCAAACGTGCTCATCTTTGAGGCTGCTGGCAAAGGTTCTCAGTCAGCCATCACCGCCGCAAACACCGACGGCGCTGGTATCGTCGGTTTTCTGAAACGTGTTGCCCATGTGAGGATATCAGGGGTCGATGCCATCGTGTGTGGAACGGGGGCTACCTCGACTGCAGCCATCGTTGAACTCGTGCTTGCGGGCGCGTCCTCTATTGTTGTCCTCAGCAGGGAGGTTGCTCAAGCGCAGAAATGCATCGGGCGCATCGAAGCTGCTCTCGATTCTTCTGGTGGGTTTGAGGCAGGCATGGGTGTAGCGAAACGGTGTGTGCTCATAGCCGGCTCATATGGCGCGCTAGATGCGCTTGAAGCCTTCTGCCAATCCAGCACGCTCATCATCGACGCCACTCCGGTAGGGATGAACCCAAATGATGCACCGCTGATCCCTGTGGAGTTCATCACCAGCTCCCATACCGTGCTTGATGTTGTATATGGTTTTGGCGAGACACGATTGGTTCGTGAAGCGCGCGCGCGTAGCGCGCGCGCCTTTGATGGCGTCGGCATGCTTGTCGAGCAAGCCGCGCTGAGTATAGAGCTGTGGGCGGCTGCCCAAGGCTGCCCATGTGAGGCTCCACGTGATATCATGCATAAGGCAGCGCTTGACGAACTTGACCTTCGTGTCGGCAATCGAATCTTTATGTCGCCCCAGACTTGATTTGGGGTCTAGCGGGAGAATGATAGGCGACGTATGTCGTCCTGAGTGAAGGGCGAAGCCCGGAGCGAGGGATCCAGTGGAAGGGTTGTTGAGTTGGCTAAGTTGTCGCCCAGAAAGTGTATGAATCAGTAATCGTAGCAAGCGTGTGTCCGACAGAAAATCTACGTGGGTGCTATCGTATCCTTATGTCGCCCCAGACTTGATCTGGGGTCTAGCGGGAGAATGATGGGCAGCAAGCGTGTGTCCGACAAAAAACTACGTATGTTGTTCGATGTGCACGTAGCTCGTAAGAACAGGAACAAGAATGGATTACATTACAGC
>WQXX01000025.1 GCA_009781535.1 Coriobacteriia bacterium
AGTGGGGTGTGTGGTGGGTATGGGAGCCGCGCCTCACCACCTACCTGGTTTTGATGCTGCTTGTGATTGCATACTTCATCCTACGCGTACAGATTGATTCACCTGAGCGCCGCGCGCGTATCGCGGCGGTATTCGGCATCATTACCTTCATCGATGCCCCGCTCTGTTTGCTTATCACACGCCTTGTGCCCACCTCGATCCATCCGGTGGTTTTCCGCACCGATTCTGGCTTACCGCCCGCGATGCTCATCCCGTTCCTTGTAGCGTTATTTGGGATGTTGCTTATCGGTTTTGGGGTGTATCAGCTGCGTCTGCGTCAGCTCAACCTTTCTGCGCGCCTGCTTGTCCTGCAGGCGCGTTACGATGAAATCAACGCACAAAACGATTAAGGAGTACCTATGGATCCTATTCTTTCAGAGATCTACTCAACCGTCCTAGAGGCTGCCCCCTTTGTTATAGCGGCGTATGCCCTTATATGGCTGGTTCTGCTCGTCTACGTTATCATCATCGTCTCGCGGCTCAAGAACACAGAAAAGCGCATGACCCTGCTTGAAGACCTGCTTGTTGCCGACCTTGCGGCAGATCGGGCCAACAAGCAGGATAGTCGTGACTGAAAATCTAGTGGATATATAAACGCAACTGACTGATAACCTCGTCAAAATCGATAGGCTTGCCGACATGCCCATTCATACCGGCCTCAAGGCATTTCTCAACATCCTCGCGGAATACATTCGCGGTCATGGCGACAATCGGAATCGTCTTCGCCCTTGGTACATCAAGAGCACGGATAGCCTGTGTCGCCTGATATCCATCTAATTCTGGCATTTGCACATCCATGAATACCATGTCGTATTTTTCCGACGCTTCGCAAAACATCCTGACAGCTTCGACGCCGTCTACAGCACAATCTATCGTTACTTCCGTCGGCTCCAGGAGTGCCAGCACGATTTCACGGTTAATCTCGACATCTTCGGCAAGCAGAATACTACGTCCCTTGAAGATACCAACGATATCCGGAGTTGTTTTTTCTGGTTGTAGAGTCTCCAAACCAAGGTATTCGCTGATGATATCCGCTATTGTCGAGGGGAACAAAGGTTTTTGCAGGAACTTTTTTACGCCTGCTTCTTTTGCTTCTTTGGCAATTACAGGGCTTTCTACCGAAGATATCATTATCACGACGGAATCATTCTGGGTATCCGTCCGCTTCTTTAATTCCTTTGTCAGTTCGATCCCGTCTACGCCCGGCATCTTCCAATCAATGAAATAGATGTTGTAGTTGCCATATTGATCAACCAGGCGTAATGCTTCCTCAGCGCTTTTTGCAGCATCGCAATCTGCGCCAAGTCTTTCGATAATCCCTTTTAAGTCCTCGCGGATGTATTCGTCATCATCCACCACCAGGACACGTACCGTACTCCATTTTGCTCCTCGTTCGAGATACCTTTGTTGTTTGTTCTCTTCGCGCTTCATATGGAAGGTAAAGGTGAATGTGGAACCTATTCCAAGCTCCGATTCAACCTCTATCTCGCCACCCATCATCTCGACAATGCTTTTCGAGATAACAAGTCCAAGACCTGTCCCGCCGAATTTGCGTGCCGTGGAGCTTTCGGCCTGCTGGAATGATTGAAACAGCTTTGCCTGTTGTTCGGGGCTGATGCCTATTCCTGTATCAGAGATTGCGATTTTTATCTTACAGACGCCGTCTTCTTCTCCCACAAAATACGTGCTGAGACTCGTCGTACCTTGTTTCGGTGTGAATTTGACGGCGTTTCCTAAAAGATTCGTTATTATCTGCGCTAATCGTTGATCATCGCCATACAGGTATTTTGGAACAGCTCTATCAACATGAATGGTGAGTCGCTGCTCCTTTTCGTCGACACGGAGGCTGACGACATTAACGACCCGTTTAAGCATCTTCTCGAAATCGAATACTACAGGCACAAGCTCCAGTTTTCCTGCTTCGATTTTTGACATATCTAAAATATCGTTGATGATCCCGAGCAGGTGTTTTGACGCATCCTCAATCTTGGTAAAGCTACTCATCATGCGCTCGATGTCGGTAGCTGATTTTCCGATGTTTGTCATACCGATGATCGCATTCATCGGCGTTCGGATCTCATGACTCATATTGGCGAGGAAATCGCTTTTTGCGCGCGAAGCAGAGGTTGCAATATTAAGCGCCTCTTTCAACGTTTTTTCCATCTCAGAACGCATAATAGTATTCGCGAACATAAACGCTGCTGAGCGCAGGAAACTGATATCTTCAAAATACCGCTCGTTGCGCATATCTTCAAAAAGGACGAAACCCCAGTGCTCGTTATTAAAGAACAAGGGGGTCAGTAGCACCGAAATAACGCCCGTCCTCAGGAAGTCTGCGGGTGGATCAGGCATTAGTCTAACAGGTCCGCTCATAACCTGTTCGCCCGCCAGTATCTCTTCCCAATGTGGCGTCAGCAGGGCACAGGGTACATTCTGGAGATCGGGGCGGGGAGCGACGGTACCACCTGCATCTCTGTTCCAGCGATGCACCTGCGAAGTACACAAATCGTCTGCTATCATGAACGTGCGCCAGACGGACACATTGTCCAAATCCATCATGTCTGCGATAAGCCTTACACCCGCTGTCATCTTTTCCTCGAGCGTCTTGTCGTCATATGAGAGGAAGATACGAGACATTTCGTTCAAGGTATTCGTCATGCTCTCACGCAATCTCATGGCTTCTTCGGCCTTTTTACGTTCGGTGATATCACGGGATATGCCTAAAAGCCCTACGATCTCGCTGCTGTTTATAATGGGGACTTTCACTGTTTCGCACAGAATCATAGCTCCGTCAGCGTCTGGCACGAATTCCTCAGAGATAATCGACTTGCCTGTGTCTAATAGTTTCTGATCTGATTCATTGCATAACCGGACCATCTCTGCGGGCGCCCCGAGGCCGTCTGCGTCATCCTTTCCAATCAGATCAGCTTCCCGAACTCCAAAAAAGTCCTCCATTCTTTTGTTGCATCTTGTGTATTTCAGGTTCAGATCTTTACAGAAGACAAAGTCGGGCATCGAATCAAATATCGTTTTAAGTGTGGCTGTTTCGAGCTCAAGTTTTGCCAGCTGTGCCTCATTCTGTTCATTTGCCAACAAAATCTCTTTTTCGTGGTTGTAGATGTCAGTCATGTCATAGATGTAACCGACAATGGCAAAGCTGTTTTCATAGGGGATTCGCCGAAACTCCACATCAAGATTCCGCTTTGCGCCGCCCATTACCACTTCGGTCTCGAAAACGATGCGGCCTTCTTTGACGGCAGTCATCAGCCTTTCTGCTAGCGGTATAGAAGGGTGTCCATTCGGCTGAATTGCTGGTATGCTCCTTGTCATGCGCTCTACAAATCCGGCGAGCAGCTCTTCTTTGGTGTCAAAGCCCATGAAGCTCACTCCGGCAGGGTTACAGTCAACAACCCTGAAGGAACTATCAAAGAGAACGTTGACATACGGGTTCGATTCAAACATAGCGGATATCGTGGTTTGCGCAGCCTCTTTCTCTCGAAGCATCCGCTTCTCTTCCCGCATATCTCTGATATACGCAACGACATAGGCGTCGTCTTCAAAATCAATGCGAACAAGGGTCATTTCGCTGGGAATCAGTTCCCCGTCAAGCGTCTTGTGCACCCATTCGACACGCAGTCGGCCTTCATCAAACGCCTTTTGGATGCATCGCGCCGCAGCATCACTCGATAAGCTTCCATCGGGCTGAAACTTCGGCGAAAAATCATTAAAATTCTCCAGATACTCTTGTTTTGAGGACAGCTTGAAGAGATCAACCGTCTCTTGATTGCAGTCGATGATTCGTAAGCTTTTATCCCAGATATGCGTACCGAAAGGCGCCGTATCAATTAATCGGCGTATCCTTTCATCAACCTTGTGTAAGCTATTCAATTCCCCCACCCCTTCATTCACATGTGATATGTCAGGCACCATAGCATCAGATTTGGTGATTATTCGTGGCCCTTACACCTCTCTTAATCCCAGACTGAATCAAGATGCTTTTACTCAGCAGAATCAAATCTTATCATACGAAGCGGCAGAACAGGGCTAGGAGCATCGTGCTTTTAGGCCAACTCCAGATTTTTTATGCAATTTCTGAGTAAGATTATGCAGATTTGGCCGATGTGGCAACAGCTTATCCCTGGATTCTCTTACGATAGACAATGAGCTCATGATCGAGTCCGGCAATCTCAATATGGCGGCGATGCGTCACATCCGAATACCCAATGTTGTTCCAGAAAACGGTGCCGTTTTCCTCGATGGGAATAGCAAAGATCCTTGTTACTTCGACCTCAGCAGAGACCGCGGACTCCTCGACTGCTGCTACGATAGTCGAGCCGATACCTTGGTTTCGATGGTCAGGATCAACGATTACATGTTGGATGACCCACTCGCCCTTATCGGGCCATCCGATGATCACAAGGGCGTAACCAACGAGCTCTTTGCCGTGGTATACCCTGAACAGTAGTTTCTCAGAAGCGCTTCTGTTGGGGATGATGCTGGATTCGGCTTTAAAGGTCCATGCTCCGTCTGCCAGGCCTCGAAGCCGGGTGATAGGGGTTAGTGCTTTCATCCGAAGCGACTCGATTTCAGACAGCTCAATACGTGCAAGCTGGCTTAATACAACTGAATCGATAATGAGGTTATCGCTCGCTACGCCAAAATTAACAACCGATTCATAGCCTTTGGGCGGTTCTTCACCTGTGGGAAGGGGCCTTTTATTCATGTTGTCTCCAAATTAGTTTGCCTGATTCTGGCATAATGATACCATGAGCGCAGGTAACGCAGGAGAAACAAAAAGCTATAAGGATCGTACAAGCGGTGCGGTTCAGGCTGTCTTATTGGAAAACCCACGATACGAGTCGCGGTTTCCTGACGTCAACTCCATTTATGACGGCTTCTATTTCATGTTCTCATCAACAGACAAACGCAGCGCGTCTTTTCTGGCTGGTGGCGAGGGGATCATCGGCTTGGCGCTGAAACTTGCTTTTGATGACGAGGGCTTAAGCATCCTTGCACGTGACGGTTCTGTTGTGGCTCGCATCGAGGGTCAGGCGGCGAATCGTCTGCGAGAACACCATGATAAAGGTTGGGTCATCAATGCAGCGCTTGCAACGACTCTGTATCATGAAAAAGAAAAGCGCTTTGCGGCAGAAGTAGCCTGCCTGTGTTTTGACGCGGAATTTGATGAGACGCACTCTCAAGCGCTTACTACGTTTACTAAAAATATCATCGGGCGCATCAACGCGGGCTTGCGTCCGGCTCTTGAGCTTGAGCAGCAGCAGCTTGACAAGGTGATTGAGAGCAAGGGCGCCTGGTATCTTACAAAGAATACCCCCTCATCTCCTAAAGAGAAGGGCATGATGTATTACAAAAGGCGGCGTACATGGGCGGACTACCTGGTAGTGGCTGCCATGAATGGCAATATCGGGTGTCAAATCGCTAATATAGTTTTCTGGATTGGGCTCGTAGCGGCTATCGCATTTGCCGTCTGGTGGTTCATAATCCGCTGATTACACCTTGTGCACACGGCGGTATCCTATTATCACTATTATGCTACCACCAGCACCTCTCGCTGCCAGCTTGCATCCGGCGCGCAGCGGCGTGAGTAAGAATCGGCTAAGTGTTGAGTCATAATCGGTTCAGGAAAAATACAGAAACGGTACAGAATCCAGCAAGAACCATGTGTCATGCTTATCCGCAGGGCAAGTTACCCAGGCAGGATGTGCGGCAAAATAAGCATTTGCTAGAACAGCTAAGGCATGATACACTGTCAACTCCAATCCTGCTTGGGTCTTGCCTTCATGACCTGAGCCGCATGAGTCCAAAGGAGGTGACATATGAAGGCCTATGAACTGCTGTTCTTCGTTAACCCTGCGCTCGAAGAAGATGCCCGCGCTACCGTGAGCACAAGAATAGATTCCGCCATTGCCTCGCAAGGCGGGACAGTCGATCGTGTTGATGCATGGGGAAAACGCAAACTCGCCTACGAGATTAACAGACTAACCGATGGTGACTACACACTGATTGAGTTTCATGCCAACCCAACAAGTATCGCGGAAATCGACCGCATCCTGAGTATCACGGATGCTATCGAGCGTTTTATTATTGTGCGTCGTGGCGATCGTTAGCACGACGCTGCCGCCAGCTACAGCGGCATGGATTGAATGAAGGTGAAAGAACATGAGCATTAACAGAGTACTTATCAGTGGCAACCTCACACGCGATCCGGAGTTGCGCTCAACAGCGTCTGGAATGCCGGTGCTTGGCATGGGTATCGCGGTGAACGATCGTCGTAAGAACCCGACCACAGGCGACTGGGAGGACTATCCGAATTTCATCGATTGCACGATGTTCGGCGCCCGCGCAGAGAGTGTATCGCGTTTTTTGACAAAAGGCTCAAAGGTTGCAATCGAAGGCAAATTGCGTTGGAGCCAATGGGAGCGTGACGGTCAGAAACGCTCGAAGATCGAAGTTATCGTAGATGAGATAGAGTTCATGTCCTCGCGTGACGGCGGGAGTAACACATTTAGCAATGCATCTTCCGATCGGATAAGCGAGATTCCCGCAGCGCCTGAGATTACCGTCTATGACGAGGATATCCCATTTTAGGTCTTGACTTGTCAAGACAACAGAACATCATAGCATAAGAGAGAAAGGGGGGTTCCTATGGCCGAATTCGTACGTCAACCTCGAAAGAAGTACTGCCAGTTCTGCAAAGACGAGGTCAAATACATCGACTTTAAGGAAGTTAACCTATTACGCAAATACATGACCGACCGTGGCAAGATCAAACCGCGCCGCGTGACCGGTGCCTGTACACAGCATCAGCATGACCTCGCCACCGCTATCAAGCGTGCCCGCGAGATGGCTTTGGTTCCATATATCGTTCCGGTGGTCAGCAGCCGCACGGACCGCAAGAGCCGTGGTTAGGGAGGTCTAACGCATCATGAAAGTAATATTGCTACAAGAGCTGAAAGGCAGAGGGGGCGAGGGAGACGTCATCGAAGTGGCACGTGGCCACGCGGTGAATTTCCTGCTCCCCAGAAAGATCGCTGTTGAAGCGACCAAGGGCAACCTTAAGCAACTCGAGCTCCGTAAGCACAACATCGCAAAGCGTGAGTCGGAGCGGCTTGATTCAGCCGACAAGATATTCGACGCCCTCAATGAAAAGACGATAACTGTCCGCGCGCGTGTTGGCGATGAAGGCCAGCTGTTCGGTTCCGTTACTTCGACACAGATTGCTGAAGCCTTACGGGAGCAGTTTGGTGCAGAGATCGACCGCAGGAAGATCGATGTACATACTCCAATCAAGAAAGTCGGCGAACATGTGGTTGCAGTTTCGGTCTATCGCGACCTCAAAGCAGAGCTGATCGTCAAGGTCATCGATGAACGTACTCCGGTTGTGGTTCCGGCACCGGTTGTTGAGGTTGTTGCCGAAGCCGAAGTCGAAGCTGACACAGAAGCTGAACGTATCGCAGACGAGGTTATTCCAGCCGATGAGGCTGTCCCTTCAGACGAGACTGTTGAAGTGGACGGACTTCAGGACTAATCCTGAGGCAAGGTTGTGTAGAATAGAGGGGCTAATCCGTTTCAAACGGCAAAGCCCCTTTCGTCTTTGTATCATCTGGGTAGGAGAGCATTATGGCAGAGCAGACGAGCTCCTTCACACCACCGCATAATATCGACGCTGAACAAGCGGTACTTGCCGCGATGATACTTGACAAGGATATTGTCGAGGAAGCGCTTGCTACGATTAACGGAGATGCCTTCTACCGCGCAGCGCATCAGAAGATTTTCGCTGCTATTGCCGAGCTCAACGCGGATCATACGCCGGTTGACCAACTCACGCTTGCCGACAAACTCGACGCGCGTGGCGAGCTTGCCCAGATCGGTGGCAAAGCCTACATCCTTGATCTTGCAAGCAACTCATTTGCCCTTGCCAATTGGGCTACCCATGCCCAGATCGTCCGCAACGACGCTCTGCTTCGCGAGCTCATCACGGCAGCTCATCGCATCATGTCCCTTGGCTCAAGCTCGACTGATGATGCGCCTGCTGTTGTCGAGGAAGCAGAGAGGCTGCTTTTCGAAGTAACAAACAAGCGCATCTCCTCGACCTTTAAAGGCATAGGCCCCTTAATGAGCGAATCCATCGACATCCTTGAAAGGATGTCGACTAACAAGTCGCATCTCTTTGGCGTACCGACCGGGTTTAGAGACCTCGATAGCCTTTTAGGAGGCATGCGCGGCGGCGACCTTCTCATTTTGGCTGCGCGTCCTGGTGTGGGTAAAACCTCGCTGGCGCTTAACATTGCCATCAATGCTGCAAAGGAAGGCACCACCATCGCTTTCTTCTCACTTGAGATGCCTTCGGTACAACTGACGCAGCGTATACTCGCTTCTGAGGCGAGGATCGATAACCACAAGATGCGTACTGGCAATCTTAGAGAATCGGATTTCCACGAAATCATCCAAGCAAGCGAGCGGCTTCATAAATGCGATTTTTCGATTGATGACTCGCCCGGTCTGTCGATTCTTGAGCTTCGTGCCAAAGCGCGCCGCCAGCTTCGTCATGCTGAGAAGGGCAAGGGGCTGATAATCGTCGATTATTTGCAGCTCATGAATTCGCCCACATCCATGATCCGCGACCGTTATGTTGAGGTAGGGGAGATCTCCCGAGGTTTGAAGATGCTTGCCAAAGAACTCGATATACCGATACTGGCGGTTGCCCAGCTTTCACGCAGTGTTGAATCACGTGGCGATAAGCGCCCGCAGCTTTCTGATCTGCGCGAATCGGGCTCAATCGAGCAAGACGCCGATGTCGTTATGTTTATTGACCGTTCATTTACCCAGGAAGAAGCCGCGAATCCCAAGCGCCCCAATCTCGGGGTCGCGCGACTTATCATCGGCAAGAACCGGAATGGTGCAATCCGCGACATCGAGCTCGCGTTTACTCCCGAGTACACGATTTTCGGCGATCTTTATAAAGAGATAAATTAATTGTAATAGCGGTTATGTATCAGTCCTGCGCTTCGTCGTCGGACACACGCATGCTGCATGCCAGTCTCCCGCTAGGCCCCAGATCAGGTCTGGGGCGACATGGGTTATCTATGCGTAGATTTTGGGTCGGACACACGCATGCTGCATGCCAGTCTCCCGCTAGGCCCCAGATCAGGTCTGGGGCGACATCGCACGTCATAACCGGCGATGTATCAGTCCTGCGCCTCGTCGAGTACTTCTCCCTCAACCCAGTCCTCAGCGCCATCGCTTAAGAGCAGAGCACTCTGTTCGGCAGGCAGTTCCTGGACGCGTCCGAGTTTGCGGGAGATATTACGCGACTTGGAGCCGATGCGTTCGATCTCGCTGGAGGCGGAGTCGAGCTTCTTCTTCACATTGTCAAGCAGCCCTTCGAACTTGCCAAACTCATTTTTAACCGCACCCAGAATCTGCCAGACCTCACTTGAGCGTTTCTCGATGGCAAGCGTGCGAAAGCCCATCTGCAGGCTGCTTAAGAACGCGACAAGGTTCGTGGGGCCTACAAGTGTTACGCGGTATTCGCGCTGCAGCGATTCAAAGAGGCCGGGGCGGCGCAGGATCTCGGCGTAAAGCCCCTCGGTCGGCAAGAACATGATGGCAAAATCAGTAGTGACAGGCGGGTTGAGGTACTTGTCGCGGATGTCGCGCGCAAATGCCTTGACCCGCATCTCAAGTCGCTTAGAAATGGTATCAACGCCCTCATCGCCCGCGCCCTCGTAGGCATCCAGCAGGCGTTCGTAGTCTTCGACAGGGAACTTGGAATCGATCGGCAGCAGGATCTCGGTACCGTCGATGTCGTTACCCGGCAGGCGGATGGCGAACTCGACGCGCTCCTGCGAGCGCGGTTTGACCTGGGCATTCTGGAGGTACTGTTCGGGCGAGAGCACTTGCTCAAGTATCGTTCCAAGCTGGTATTCGCCGAGGTTGCCACGCGTCTTGACATTCGAGAGCACTTTTTTCAGGTCATCCACACCGCTGGCAAGCGACTGCATCTCACCTAATCCCTTATGTACCTGCTCAAGCCGATCGCTGATGAGTTTGAACGACTCGGCAAAGCGCTTCTCGACGGTTTCCTGCAGCTTCTCGTCCACGGTCGCACGCATCTGCTCGAGTTTGGTCTCATTCTGCTGCTGGAGCAAGGTCAAGCGCTTTTCGACCATCTCACGGCTATCGGCCAGCTGCTTGACCGTCTCGTCACGGTTTTCCGATAACTGCCTAACGGTTACGTCGCGGTTTTCTGCCAGTTGCTTAACCGTCGCATCGCGGTTTTCAGTCAACTGCCGCACGGTGGTCTCACGGCTTTCTGTCAGATTGCGGTTGGTCATCTCCTCAAAACGCGCCAAGGAGTTGGCAAGCTCCTCGCGGTTCTCGCGTAACAGCCGAAGTGTCATCTCACGCTCGATGACCTGTTTCTCATCGCCGTGTGTTCGTTCGCTACCAAGATCCTTACGCAGTGCGCTCATACGTCCCATGACCACGACGAGCAGGGCTACGACTACGATCAATACAAGAAGCGCAACCGAGCACAGTAAGCCGAGCAGCAGATTGGGATCCATAAATACCCTCATCCTCCCTTAACAAAGTCTCGAATCCATTATACTAATTAGGTACCGCTACAAATTTCAGAACATGAAGAATAGAGGGGGTATTTATATGCCCGGTATCGTTTTGGTCGGCACCCAATGGGGTGATGAAGGCAAAGGTAAGATCACCGATCTTATCGCGCCTGACTTTACCTATGTTGTGCGTTTCCAGGGGGGCAACAACGCGGGGCACACCGTGATCGCCGAGGGCAAGACGCTTGCGCTACATCTCATCCCCAGTGGTATTCTGTACCCGCATGTCACTCCGGTCATCGGCAATGGCTGTGTCATCAACCCGAAGGTACTCATCAAGGAGATTGATATCCTCGAAAACGAGGGCATCTCAACCGAGCGTCTGCGCATCAGCGCCAATTCCCATCTCATCATGCCGTACCATCTTGACCTCGATGCCGCCTCAGAAAAGGTGCTCGGCAAGAACGAGATCGGCACGA
>WQXX01000026.1 GCA_009781535.1 Coriobacteriia bacterium
CAAGGGATTATTGAGATAGCGCCGCTAGCATACATGCGCGGCCGCACGCTCAATGACAGTTTCATCATACTTGACGAGGCACAAAACACCACCTCAGATCAGATGAAGATGTTCCTTACACGCCTCGGCTTTGGGTCACGCATGGTGATCACAGGCGATATCACGCAGCTTGACCGTCCTGAGCGGATAAGCGGACTCATTGCTGTCCGCAAGATACTCGATGACGTAAAAGACATCGCCTTTGTAGAGCTTACCGGTAAAGATGTGGTTCGTCACTCACTCGTGCAGCGTATTGTCGCCGCATATGATGCTGCTTCTGCAGCAAAACAGGAACGTTTGGAGCTCAGAACATGAACACCGTCCAGATTGAGAATAGAAGTAATGAGGATCTGCCGCTTGAGTTCTACCGCGCTTGTGCATTATTTGTACTCGAACACCAGGGAGTACGTAAGGATGCGGAGCTTGCTATTTCATTTGTCGATAACGATGAGATGCAGGCGCTTAACCAGCAATACCGCAATATAGACGCGCCGACTGACGTGCTTTCTTTTGAATGTGACGGCCTGGATGATGCTTTCAGCGAGGTATCCCTGACAGAAGAAGCCTTTCTCGACCCGCTGGAAGACGTCGTGTTCTTACTCGGTGATGTGGTCATTGCGCCATCCATTGCCCATGAGCATTCTGATGAATTCGATTCGACCTTCGTTGAGGAGATGAGCCTGATACTTATCCATGGGATTTTGCATCTTTTAGGATACGACCATGACGCCGATGATGAGTACGCGGTCATGCGATCGCTTGAAGATGAGCTGCTAGAATTATGGAATGAACAGGCAGCCTTACTACCTACCGTAGAGGCAAGCTTGTCATGAAGCGTCTCTTGCGCTCCTTCTTATATGCGTTTTCTGGAATAGCACAGGCTATCAAGACCCAGCGTAGCATGCGCATACATCTGTTTGCTGCCGTATTCGCCATAATCATGGGGGTAGTAACCCGTCTTACCCCTGTTGAGTGGGCGATTATCATCCTTTTGATTGGACTGGTTCTGGCTTTTGAGTGCCTCAATACCACCATCGAGGCAACTCTTGACCGTCAATCGACGGAATACCATCCTCTCACACGGATTGCAAAAGATGCAGCCGCTGGCGCCGTGCTCATCATGGCGATAACATCGGTTGCCGTTGGGCTTATTATCTACATCAATGCACTTCTGAGGTTATTAGGGTGGTAGTCAAAGAGATGAGTAATGGCTTAGACGTTGAGTTTGCTGGACAACATATGAACTCAACCAAGAAGCACACTGATAGGCCCCAGATCAAGTCTGGGGTGACAGAGGAGTTCAAGTCCGGTTTTGTTACCTTGATCGGCAGGCCGAATGCGGGCAAATCGACCTTGGTCAATGCTCTTATGAAGCGTAAGGTCGCTATCACCTCAAACACGCCGCAAACCACCCGCCATCGCTTCCGTGCAGTGCTCGATGGTGACGGCTATCAGATTATTCTTGTAGACACACCTGGTATCCACAAGCCAATAGACACGCTGGGTGAAGAATTAAACCGTTCAGCGCTCAAGGCGATTGAAGACGTCGATCTTGTAGCTTTTCTTGTCGATGCAAGTAAACCATATGGCAAAGGTGACTCCTGGGTCGCAGACATTGTCAAGGCCTGCCCAGCGCCAACAATCCTGGTCATCTCAAAATCCGACCTTGTGTGTGCAGAAACTATCGAAAAGCAGATCCAACTTGCAACAGAAGACATGGACTTTGACAGTGTCGTGGTACTCAGCGCGCTTCAGGGAGATAATCTCGATCAGTTCATCAATATTGCATGTTCATACCTTCCAGCTGGCCCCCGATGGTTTCCTGAAGGGACGGGAATCGACCAACCGCTTGAGGTTATCGTCGCTGAATTCATACGCGAAAAGATTCTCACCTCGACCTTTGATGAGGTGCCGCATGCAGTTGGTGTGATGGTTGAGGACCTGGTATTCAGCCCAGAACGCAACTTCTACCATATCTATGCAAACATCTACGTTGAACGAGAATCCCAAAAAGGCATCATCGTCGGTAAGAATGGAACGATGATAAAAACTATAGGTACGCAGGCACGATTAGACTTGATGCGTTTCCTTGCTGCAGACGTCTACCTTGATTTACGCGTCAAACTCCGCAAAGGTTGGCGAAAGGACGCTAACCAGATACGGCGCTTTGGTTATGGAGACGGATTATAAAGGTAAAACAAGCTTAGATTACTAACGCACAAGCTCATCGTCGGACACACGCAACCAGCCTACCAGTCCACCGCTAGGCCCCAGATCAGGTCTGGGGCGACATGAGATGATTCTCTCAAATCTACCAACATGTTTTGTCATATAACCGTCAGATCAGGTCTGGGGCGACATGGGGTGATTCATGGCACAACAAAAGCATCGGGGATGAGCCGATGCCTTCTGAAGCGTTATTCGGTTGTTCTGGAATAAGCGGCCTGCCGCTGTTTCTAAACGTCTTCCTCGATATCGAGACTGTTCGCGAGTTTCATCACACCGGACTTGCGGTTTGCCGCCTGGTTCGGATGGATGATGCCTTTGGAGGCAGCCTTGTCGAGTTTCCGACTCGCAGCGTGAGCGTACTCTTTCGCTGCCTCTGAATCCCCGACAGCTATCGCATCCTTGACCCTGCGGGTCGCAGTCTTAAGCGAACTCTTGACAGAGCGGTTACGCTGACGAGCCTTCTCGTTTGTGATATTACGCTTCTTTTGACTCTTAACATTTGCCACGGGTAAAACCTTTCCTTTCTATGGCCTTCGTCGCAGTGGGGCTTTGACGAAACCGCAATAGTCTATCACAGACATCCATAAATACCAAATACTATTTATGGAGATGCTTATCAAGTATCCGGTACAGTTCGCTTGTATTGATCGGCTTGCCAAGATGGCCGTTCATTCCAGCTTCAAGGCAATGCTCTACGTCTTCCCTGAACACATTCGCGGTCATGGCGATGATGGGAATCGTCATTGAGCTTTCTAAGCCTGAATCCCGTATCATACGTGTTGCCTCGAAGCCATCCATCTCGGGCATTTGGATATCCATAAGCACAAGGCTATAACGCTCAGGAGAATCTAAATACATCTTGAGCGCCTGACGTCCATCATATGCGTATTCCAAGATGATGCCGGTATCCTCGAGCAAGGCGTCTATGACCTCTCTATTGACCTCAACGTCTTCTGCTACAAGAATATGGATGCCCTTGAAACAGCTTTCTGCTGCCTTGTCAGCAGTAAGAGCCAGCGGCGCAGATGAGCGATAGACTGTTGAGACGCAATTCGACTGAACACTCTGATAGCTGGCGCTTGGATCATTTCGATCTGCGGCGCTGGCAAAGACATCTCTGGGAACAGCCGCGTTTAAATCATCCTGAATACCAGTCTTGAGTGTGCTTTGCATACTTGAGGCCGCAGTGTATGTGCCCTTTGTATAGACCGGCTTCATATAGGCGTCAAACTCAGCTCCAGCGCGGTTTCCTCCGAGGCTTTCCTGATAACGGAAGGTAAAGATGAATCGAGAGCCTTTTCCAATCTCGGATTCGACCCATATCCGGCCGCCCATCAACTCGACGATCCGTTTGGAGATTGCAAGCCCCAGACCGGTACCGCCATATTTCCTCGCCGTCCCGCCATCAGCTTGCTCAAAAGAGGTAAACAGGCGCGATTGCTGCTCTATTGATATGCCGATTCCTGTGTCGGCAATCTCGACCTGTATTGAAGGGTGCGCGTCAGGTTCACTGAGCTTCTTAGCGCTTAAGGTGATCGTGCCGCCTTCTGGAGTGAATTTTGTCGCATTCGCCAGAAGGTTCGTCACTACCTGTGAAAGACGCAGCTCATCTCCGATGATGAATTCGGGGATACTCTTGTCTATGTTGACGATCAGGTCCTGCTGCTTCTCATCGACACGTATCCCGATGACATGGGTGATGTTTTCCAAGGTCTTGCCCAGATGGAACTCGTTACTGGACAACTCGAGCTTGTTCGCTTCGATCTTTGAGAAATCCAGAATGTCATTAATGATACCGAGCAAATGGGTCGAAGCACCTTCTATCCTATCAAGGCAATGCTTTTTCCTGTTCGGGTCGTCTGAGTTCTTTGCAATGCTGGTCATGCCGATGATGGCGTTCATCGGGGTGCGGATCTCATGGCTCATACGTGAGAGGAACTCGCTTTTTGCCAGATTCGCACGTTCCGCGATCTCTTTTGCCCGAATGATCTCAGTCTGGTTATGTATGACCAGAAGGACTCCCGCAAATCCACCCAAGTCCGTGTGGAAAGGCAGGATGGTTACCTCAGAGATGTTCTTATCGGTTGATATCGTAAGGTTCGTCTCGAAGTCTCCCTTACCTTTTTTGGCTATGACTTCTTTAACAAGATCTAACAATTCTTCGGTGAATTCTGGAGGCTGGTAGCGCTCAACAATGCTGTCAAGCGACCTTCCCTGAAGGATGGTGATGTCGTCGATATCGATAATCTGTGTTATCGATCTGGTGCCAAGCAGGAACTTCGCGTCCTCATCGAAGATGAACATCGGGTCAGGGCATGATTCCAATAGCAGGCGGACATACAGGTCCTGCCTATGTTTCTCGCTGGTGATGATCTTGTTCAAACCGAGTTGCGTCTCGATATTGAGCGTGTTTATCTCATTACGCTTGATTGTGGTGCGTAACTCGCGCGCGAGCTTGTTCTTCTCCATCTCGACGGTCTTAATCCGTTGCAACAGCTCGTCGTATTCGTCTTTTGTAATGTGTACCTGTTCTTGGCCGTTCACAAGCTCACCGCCCGCCATCCTCGCTTCCTAAGGGTTTTTTAGATAACAAGGATAACCAACGAATAGTTGTGGAACCTATTGGTAGGAATGCCCTCGTTCATGGAAGTCGGACATATCTCGCCGCCTGCATAGCCCATCATATAAGGGATGTCAGGATGTATCGTATCACGGGCGCTTTTCAGCTCGAGTAGCGGCATATTCGCGCCAATCAATGCTGCACGGCGAACGACACAGGGGAAGAGCAGCGCGCCGTTTACATCAGCAAGCTGATTGATCTGCTCAAGTTTCTGCTTGGTTGTCGCTTCTATGTCGCTTGGGTCACATACCATGATCGTTATCGTAGAACCCTCGTCCACATCGCCGTAAAAAATCGCAGCTCCCTCCTCGGTAAAAGCAGCGTGCCCACGGATGACCGGCACGCCGTCATAATCCTCCCGCTCGAGGAAATCAATCATGAAGGGGGTAAAGGTGACGCTTTCGGTATAACCGAGGTCATCAAAGTACTGAAGCGCGCTTACATTATTGATCTCATTCACACAGTTCGCTGTCGCTTTCGTGACCTTTGCTTTTGTTGTCAACGGGCTGACCTTGGTAAGCGTGGCTACCAGGAAGCGCGGATGGATATTCCCATAACAGAGGATGTAGGTTATCGCGGATTTGAAGTTTCCTCCGTTATAGATCGTCTCGCACTCCGAGAAAGCAGCGGTATCGTCGATCGAGCAGGTGCCAAAGACAGGCACCCCGGGAATGACCTTCTCCCATGCGTGCACATAGGTGTCTCCCGCATGAAGCCCAAAGGGCGGGAACACGATGGCAAGCTCGGGCTTTTCTGGATTCTCTTTGAAAACCGAGACCATGGCGTCCATGACAGGGCCGTCTACATCCTCGCTTACGCTTTCAGTGGCTCCTGTGATGAACTGGACGTCATCTGAGGTGATGACAAATACCGTCAGGATAAGCTCGCCGAGCTCGTCGTTGACTGCCTGAGACGCGGTTGTGATGCCTGCCAGCTCAAAGGGCAGGCTATCGCATACTTCCTTGAGAACCCCGCTTGCGACGAATTCCGGGTTGCACATGATAACCCCGACCGTATTCTCGAGCAGGTCCAGCTTCGCATCGAGCTGTTCTTTGATCTCGCTTGCCGCGATTTCCGGATTGTCGACTTCGAGGGTAAAGAGGCTTGCGCACTTTATCATGGTATAACTCTCGCTTCCTAAACGTTTGCTAATAATGTTTGCTACGTAACAAATTTAGATACTTATTTAACCAGCTTCATGGTACGACGCTTATACCTGAATAGTCAATGTCTATCAGACAATAAGGATGACTAATGAGTAATTATGGAACCGGTTAGCTGGAGTTCCGTCTCGTACTGACGTCGGGCATATCTCGCCTCCTGCATAACCCATCATGAAGGGGATGTCGGGACGTATCGCCTTCCTTGTTGTCTCGAGTTCCACCACCGGGTTGATACGCATGGTCATCATACGGCGGACAATGCAGGGGAACATAAGCACGCCGTTGACGTCAGAAAGCTCATTGACCTGATCGATCTTGGCGCAGGTCGTGGAGAGCACGTCGTCTGCCTCTGTCGTCAGCAAGGTAAAGGTCGATCCCTCATCGACATTGCCACGGAATATCGCTGACCCGTCCTCAGTAAACGAAGCATGTCCTCGAATGACAGGTATGCCATCGTAGTCGTCACGTTTCTTGAGGTCGATGACAAAGGGCACGAACAAATAGTTGTCAGCGAGTGCGCCGTTGCTGGCAAAGCCGATGTCTTCGAAGTATTGGTATGCGTTGATGTTGTTGATCTCGTGCACGAACGGCCCGTCTGCACTGGTGATCTCGCCTTTATACGGCATGACTTTGTCCTCATGCAGGGTCGCAACAAAGAAACGTGGGGCGATATTGCCATAGCAGAGGACGAAAGGCATACCGTCTGTGGAGTTCTTTCCGTTATAGATCGTCTCGCTTGCATCAAAGACCAGGGTATCGTCGATGGCAATCGTGCCGAATATCGGCACGCCGGGAATCAGGCGCTCAAACTCGAAGATATACGAATCGCCCGCATTCTGCAAAAGCAGGGGAGGGAATATGAGGGCAAGCTTGGGTTCCTCAGTCTCTGTAGCGCTCAGGCTTTTGTAAGCCGCCTCAAGTGGCCCTCTTATATCATGCGCAACACTTCCGGTCATCCCTGTGCGGAACCACACATCATCGCCGCTCATGACAAATAACGTCAAAATCAGCTCTCCCGCTTCATCATTGACCGCCTGCGATGACGTGGTCACTCCGGCGACATCAAAGGGCAGATTCTCGCAGATGTATCGCAACGTACCGGAATGTATGTACTCCGGATTGCACATCACAATTCCCACAGAGTTTTTCATGAGTGCGATCTTGTTGTTCAGTTGTTCGGTGATCTCTTTCAGTGCGATTTCTGGGTCATCAATCTCATACGTGTATACGCTCGCACACTTTAACACAGTAGCCTCCTCACCAGGTTACTTATAATGAATCATCATAGCAATTCTGCCCCTTTTTTTCTACCGCAATTCTCCAATATGGATTACTTACGGATAAAAGACGCGTGCTTTTTGCTGACTCACTTGTCATCGGGGCACATGTCTGGCTTTACGATTCCAGGAAAACTCCGAGCACTGTTCCGATACTCTCACGAAATACCAGATCAGCCTGGGAATCTGCATAGGTCTGCTCCCTGTTGATCACAACAAGATGCGAGCCTCTGAAAAGTCTCACAAAACTTGCAGCAGGGTGAACCACCAGGGAGGTTCCCCCGACGATAAGCACATCTGCTTGAATGATTGCCTCAATGGCAGCCTGTATCACGGCTTGGTCAAGTGATTCGCCGTACAAGACAACGTCGGGTTTGATAGGCCCACCGCATCCCTCCTTAGTGCAATAGGGGGAGCGTCCTGTCGTATCCATCTGCGCCTTCACATCTTCTAACGTATAGAAGGCGCCACATCGCTCGCAGTAATGACGGGACATGCTTCCATGCAGCTCATGTACGACCTTTGAGCCTGCCGCCTGATGCAGCCCATCGATGTTCTGGGTTATTACTGCCGCAAGGTTTCCTCGGGCCTCTAACGCTGCCAAGGCTTTATGGGCTGCGTTTGGTTGAGCGTGGGTATCCAAACCTATCTTAAAAAGGTTAGCAAAGAACTCCTCGCGATGGTCACGATAGAACTCATAGCTCAACATGTACTCAGGAGGATAGTCGGATTTCTTGCTATATATGCCATCAGCGCTTCGAAAGTCAGGTATGCCACTTTCGGTCGAAACGCCCGCACCGCCAAAGAACACGACCTTTGTACTCTTGGCAACTATGGCACGCAAACTCTTGAGACGTTTCTCGAAGTCATTGGTTAGGTCCATGATCCCACCTTTCCGATTATCCCGCCATTCCGATTACCCCACCTATCTTGCAGTCAACCCTGCCCGTTTGCAAACATTGCGAGTACCGCCTCAGCGCATTGCGGGGCATTTGCAGAATAGTGGGCGCCTACCGAGTCTGCCCATTGCTCGGTTACCACCGCTCCGCCAACAAAGACGGCAAGCTGTGCATCAGCTCCTTCTCTATGATCGGGCCGGTAACACGCCAAGGCGTCATAGACAGCCCGTACCGTCTCGCCCATTGCAGGTAAGGTCGTGGTCATCAGTGCAGACAGGCATATGATGCTTCCCTGATTTTCACGTGCTGCCTGAATGATCCGTTCCGCACTGACGTCGACGCCAAGGTCTATGACCTCTATACCCTGGCTTTCAAGCATTGCGATGCATATGTCTTTACCGATGGAGTGGATATCGCCTTTGACGGTACAGAAGATGACTTTGCCGCGCGTTGCTGGCGGGTTCGCACTTTCGGCTGCATCTCCGTCAACAGGAACATCATTGTCTGTCGGATGCAAGGTCTTGAGGAACTTGACGGCTGCCTTCATGGCTTGCGCAGCTAGTATCAACTGCGGAAGAAACGCGTCTCCTCGCTCGAAAGCCGCACCCAACTCAATAAGCGTAGAGGTCAATACCGTCTCGATGATCAGGTTTTGCTCCATGCCTTCCAGAATCGCTTTACTTATAAGCGAGGGCATCGAAGCTGCGTCACCACAGAGAATGGCGTCCTTGATAGCGCCTTGAACCCCCTTCGTCTCCCTGTCTATTTTGCTAGTAATTTTATCAATATAGTGTGGCTTTCCTGCGGGATTACGGGATGCGTTGTCAAGAACCTGTTTGAGCGTTGCTTGCCAATCTCTGATACAGACTTCAAAAGCTTCGTCTTCCTTTTCATATTCCGATAAACGCAAGACGTCCATCATAAGCTCATGATTGGGGTTTACAATGGCAGCGCTCAGCCCTGCTTTGATTGCCAGTGAGGCAAAGGAGGAATTCAGGTGTGAGCGAGAGGGGAGCCCATGACTTACATTCGAGACGCCAAGCACACTTGCAAGCCCTCTTTCGTGCAAGGCGCGCACCGTGCGCACCGTCAGTTCGGGAGCGTCTGTATCGGTGGCGGTTGCCATCGTCAGGGGATCGAATATCAGATCGTTATCCTTTAAGCCTGCCTCATGGGCTGCTATCCGCACCCGCTCAACGATGCCTAGTCTCCCTTCAAGTGTTGCAGGTATTCCGTTCTCATCGAGCGCAAGCACCAACACGGCAGCGCCATAGCGGCGCGCGAGCGGAAAGACCTTCTCGTAAGACGCCGGATCTCCGTTGACTGAGTTTATGAGCGCACGACCTGGATACACACGCAGCGCTGACTCAAGCGCGACAGGATCAGTTGTATCAAGTACCAGCGGAGCATTGATAAGGCCCGTCAAGGCCATCACAGCGCTTCTGAGGGCTATATTCTCATCAAGGGCAGCCACACCAACGTTAATGTCGATACAATCCGCGCCAGTAGCCTCCTGTACTTCAGCCAGCTTTCTTACAAGCGACATCTTGCCTTTTACAAGCTCGGCGCTCAAATCAGCCTTCCCTGTTGGATTGATACGCTCACCGATGACACACGTTTTTCTTCCAGAGCCAATTTCTACTACGGTACGAGGGGAGGCAATCCGTACGATGGAGGCTGCGTCAGTACGAACACGAGCGCGGCGTACCACATCACGCCCTCCCAAAACCGCATAGAGCGCTCCGGTAAACGCCGGAGTGGATCCACAGCATGAGCCAATGAATTGGACGCCACAGGCTTTAAAACGCTCTGCGTACATGAGCATCTGATCTGCGGTTCCGGGAAATACCGTCTCGCCGCGCCTGTTCAGTGTTGGGATTCCTGCATTGGGTTGTACGATCAGCGGAAGGTTGGTTGCCTTTGCCATTCTTTCTGCCAAGGGCAAGAGATGCTCTGGTCCAGATCCACAGTTCATGCCAACCACGTCGGCCCCGACAGCCTCAAGGATGACGGCTGCTGTCGCAGGATCGGTACCGCTGAGTTCCATGCGTCCGTTTGCCATGAACGCACAGCTTACAAACACAGGCAGATCGCAGGCTGCCTTGGCAGCTAGGACAGCGCAGCGGGCGTCAGCGATATCCGTCATCGTCTCGATGAGTATGGCGTCAGGCCCTGCGGCTGCTAAGATAGAAACCTGTTCGAAGTACTGATCGTATACCTGCTCAAAGGTCGCTTCGCCCAAAGGCTCAAGCAGCAAGCCGCAGGGCCCTACATCAGCCAGAACGTGCATCGCGCCCGCTGCGCGTGCAATCGCAACTCCAGCCGTGTTGATCTCTCGGACATTATCTGCCAGATCATATGACGCCAGCTTGGCTCTTGACGCCCCAAAGGTATTGGTAGTGATGCACATCGCTCCAGCCATGATATAGCGGCGATGTATGCTTAAGATGATCTCGGGATCAAGGATGTTGAGGTACTCTGCGCACTCATCCATACAAACGCCCTCGCGCTGCAGCATGGTGCCCATGGCGCCGTCAACGATGACGATATCACGATGAAACCTCATCTGTATATCAGGCATACATACTCCTTTTTGCAAGCAAATCGCATTATTACCAATACGCAATCGCACGCATCATAACACCTTTGTTATAATCATAGAGATACTATAATGTTTGAATGAGCCGTTTGGCTTATTAAGCGATGTTCCAATGACCGTTTGA
>WQXX01000027.1 GCA_009781535.1 Coriobacteriia bacterium
CATCTTATGCTTGGGAACCCACTTATTACGTGCATAAGACACGAGAATCGAGCGAAGCGTATAAGAATACGTAAGCGAGATTCGCAGTGACTTAGGCTGGAATAGGTATACCACGATTACCAAGGAACCCACTTATTACGTGCATAAGACACGAGAATCGAGCGAAGCGTATAAGAATACGTAAGCGAGATTCGCAGTTACTTAGGCTGGAATAGGTGGGTTCCTATCGATAGTTCACAAATTGGAGTGGCAAGCCATAGTCCTTCTCTTTGAGAAACGCGATGACTTCTTGCAGGGTATCGCGCGAAGGCGAGAAGGCACGAAGCTGATCCCCTTCGATTTGAACCTTGAGATTCTTGTATTTCTCGGCTTTGATATCTTTGTTGATCTTCATCGCTGTGTCTTTGTCGATTCCAGCGATGACGTCACCAAAGAATCGCACAGTCATACCACTGGCTGCCTGGGGCGAGGACCATTTAAGCGCCTTAAGGTCGACCTTGCGTTGTACCAGCTTGGTATTAAGCACGTCCATGACCTGCCGCGCAACAAACTCACTCGGCGCGTGTAAGGTAAAGCGGCCTGCTCCCTTGTCGAGGTCTATGGTAGCGCCCGAGCCTTTGAGATCGTAACGCTGCATAAGCTCCTTGCGCGTCTGCTGGAACGCATTGTCGACTTCCTGCATGTCTACTTCTGAGACAATGTCGAAACTATTATCTTTGGCCATTTAACCCCCTTGGATGTTAGGTATTTTGGGCGCTTCCTCGACTGTGAGGGTGATAAAGCCGATGCCGCTACGATACTCGAAATCTACCGGAACCCCATTGCGATAAACACGTACGTTGCTAGGCCTTCCCGCATCAATCTTGACCTCAGCTTCCACCCTGAATGTCTCAGACCAGGCATACTCACATGTCTGAGCAACCCTTGTCCTGCCATCGACGGTAACCTGGAGCCAGGAAACATCGCTTACAACTTCGATCCGGATGTCAAAGGGGCCGTATCTCATGGTGTCTATGGTGTTGTCCTGGTTCTCATCTGTGCCCGTTGGGATCTCCTCTGGAGTAACGCTGGGACCAGGACCAGTGCCGGGGTCGTTGTTGTCTCCGTTCGACGGACCTCCTTCAACCGGAAGAAGGCCGCCTGGATCCTGTGAGCAGCTGTTGGCGAGCAATACCAGCCCAACAAGAATAGCTATCAGGATGATGATAAGGACAATGATGAAAAGTACCGGATTACGTCCGGCGCCTGAGCTACGCGCTCGAGGCTTCTGATTGTATGCCTGGTTTCTGTTGATCGTGCCATGAGGCGTACTACCGCGTTTCTGCGAACGTTTTGCGCTCGTTGTATTATATGAGTTGGGGTCGATCAGGCGGTTTAGAACAGCAGGGTCCTCAGTTGCCCAATAGGAACGCGAGCCCTTGTTGCGCTGAGCGATACCGATGGTCTCGCGTCGCTCTCCTTGCCTTGAGGCGCTCGTATCGTTGCGTGCGCTTGAGGGGTAGTCATAACCCATACCTTTTGCCCGGGTTTGGAAGTTCTCGAATTCACGATACTCGCGTAAAAATTGTTCAGTGAGCTCCGTCGAGTTGAGACCGACGAATCGTGCGTACGATGAGACCATGTTGCGCGAATAGCCCTTTAAGGGCATGTGAGTAAAGGCGCTGGATTCCAAAGCTTCGATTATGGAGCGACGAATGCGCAAGACATCAGAGACCTGCTCAATGCTCAGGCCTTTTTTACGGCGTGCATTTGCAAGCCGATCTCCAAACGTCTCGCTCGGCAAAGAACCTCCTAACTGTTAAATCAATAGTACCATATTCATACTTCACTACCCGCTATCATAGACCTTGGAAAGCACAAACCAAAAAATGAACCTTCCGCGCATCACTTCCTGCTCTCAAATGCCTTGAGAGTCTCAAGGTCCAGTATGTCATCGATAAGCACTTCGCGTGGTTTGCTCCCATTCGGCGGCCCAACGATCCCCTTCATCTCAAGCATGTCCATGATACGTCCGGCGCGAGCATATCCCACTTTAAGGCGCCTCTGCAACGTCGACGTCGAACCAAGTCCGCTTGATACAACGATATCAGCAGCCTCCCAAATCAAGGGGTCGTCATCGCCCATGTCTTCTCCACTGCCAAAGCCCCCCTGCCCGCCATAACCCGAAGAAGATGTGAACAGTATCTCCTCATGATAGTCAGGTTCGCCTTGACCACGCAAGAAGTCAACGACAGTCTCGATCTCAGGCTCGCTGACATAGCAGCCCTGGATGCGCATCGGTTTGCTGTACTCAGGCCGAGCGAACAGTAGATCACCAAGCCCGATGAGGTCTTCTGCGCCCGGCGTGTCGAGGATGACGCGGGAATCGATGCCTGAGGCAACGGTAAACGCGATACGATTAACGATGTTCGCCTTGATAAGCCCAGTGATGACATTGGTCGAGGGACGCTGGGTAGCAACGACGAGATGCAGCCCCGCAGCTCGGGCAAGCTGCGCAAGCCTGCTGATCGAGATCTCGACCTCTTTGCCTGCTGCCATCATGAGGTCAGCCAACTCGTCGATGATGATGACGATATAAGGCATGGCAAGCGTGAGCTCGTCCTGGGCAGCTACCGGGCTTTTTATCGCAGGTTTGAGCACAGGCGTCGTTTTGATAGGAGTAGCTCCGTTTAGTGCTGCCTCGGTCTCTCGCCGTGCCTCGGGTTGCTGACCTGCCCCTGTTTCCCGTCGTGCCTCGGTTTGCTGACCTGCCCCTGTTTCCCAATCTGTCTTGGTTTCCCAGCTTGACTCAGTCTCCCAGCTTGACTTGGCCTCCCACCCTGCCTCGCTTCGTGGTTCCTGGGCAGCCAATCGAGCAGTTACAACCGCTTCGGCTAAACGTGCGGCTTCTGCCGAGCGTGCAGCCTCAACTGAGCGTGCAACTTCGGCCAAACGTGCGGCTTCGGCTTCTTCGGCTGCTTTCAATGCAACTTCGGTCTTTGCCGCTTCGACAGCCCGTCGTTCGAGCTCGGCGGCTACTTTTCCGTTGAACTGCCGTATGTTCTTTGCGCCATGTTTCTCGAATACCTTCAGACGACGCTCCATCTCCACAACAGCCCATGCTAATGCGCTGGCTGACTGCTGGGGGTCGGTGACGACAGGCACATACAGATGCGGGATGCCGTTGTATAAGGAGAGTTCGACGCGCTTGGGGTCGATGAGTATCATGCGCACCTCATGAGGCGCTGCTCGCATAAGAATACTCATAATGATGGAGTTTATGGCAACCGATTTACCTGAGCCAGTGGTGCCGCCGATGAGCAGATGCGGCATCGTAGTTAAATCGGCGGTTATGGCGTCCCCTTCGACGTCTTTGCCAATTGCAAGTTGCAGCGGCCCAGGCTGGGCAGCGGAAAGCACATCACCTAAAAGCACCATATTGCGTGTCTCGTTAGGTACTTCGATGCCCACCAAAGACGTACCGGGGATAGGTGCAACGATGCGGATGGCAAGCGCTGCCAACGAGAGCTGGATGTCATCCTGGAGGTTGGTGATACGATTGAGGCGAACCCCTTCGCCAAGTGATACTTTGTACAAAGTGACAGTGGGGCCAGCAATCCAGCCAATGACCTCACCATCAACGTCAAATTCCCGCAACGTCGCCTGCAGGCGTGCTGCTGTTGCCTTGAGCTCATTAAGACCGGCCTTTGTCGTCGACTTCTCGCGCGAAACACGCAGGATCCTCATGTCGGGCAGCTTGAAGTTCTCGTAGCCGGCGCCACCGCTTGCAATAAACGGGGTGTTACCCATTGCAAGTCCCAAACCCTTGCCAGCTCCCATACCCTTGCCTGCGCCAATGCCCTTTCCGACTCCAGCGCCTCTACCTGCGGTGAGCGCTACGCTATTGCCTGAGCCAACACCCATTCCTGCGCCTGCGCCTAGGCCTGCACCCATGCCTGCACCCATGCCTGCGCCTGCGCCTAAGCCTGCGCCGGAACCTAGGCCTGTGCCAGCACCGATTCCTGCGCCAGCACCTAGGCCTGCGCCTGCCCCCATACTCACGCCTACGCCGCGGCCGGTATCAGCGCCGATTCCTGCCCGTGCACCAACACCCGCTCCATTCCTGCCTCTGCCCCTGCCATCGATTCCTGGTTTTGAGTCAAAACTCAGCGAGGTCTTAAAACGTCGGGTCGCCCCGAGGTCAGCTGTTGGCAGTAATCCTGCATCAAATGGCGTATTGCCTTGCGCGCCCTCGCTGAATACGCCAGCGTTGTCAAACAAGACTTCGGTTCGCGCCGCGCCCGCGCGGAGGCGGGTCGGGGCATACATCGCTACTTGTTCAGAAGGAGTAGCGCCTGGTCCAAGCTTGTAAGCGCGCGGGCGCGGCGCCTCTTCAGCTTCTTCAGTTTCCTTGGCTGCTTCTCTACGTGCCCTGATGAATGCAGCAATGCGCTCGATGAGGCCTGTGATAGAAAAGCCGATGAGTATCGCCCCAGCGATGATGAAGGCTACCAAGATGATGTTCGTTGCGACTAAACCGATGAGCGTCAGCCCTGCCCAGGCAAGCGCACCACCAATATATCCGCCATGATCTGCCAATGCTGTTTGGTCAAAGATGAGCTCAGGTGTTACCGTCGCCTCCGGTGTGGCTGCCCCAAGCAAGGAAATCACTCCGAGAAAAATAAACGCCAGCCCAAGCACCATGCGTGTTGGCGTATAGGTAAAGCGTTTCTTGATAAAGAAGGTTACTCCCCAAACGATGATGATGAAGGGCAGGATGAAGGCGCCTATCCCTATGAGCAGACGAATGCCATCGTTTATCAAACGGGCAGCGATGGCGTCTGTCGGCAGCAGCACGATTACCAACAAGACGATACCGGTAACCGCTATAACCAGACCGATGATGTCGTTTTTAAAATTCGAATTCGCTGCGCGTTCTTCCTCGTGCGCATGCCTGGCATTTGTGCGCGATTGATTCTGGCGTGTGTTAGAGGCAGCGCCTGAGGATCGGTTAGAAGCCCTGTTCGGAGAGCGGTTGGACGACCTGTTGGATGACCCACTGGAAGACCTGTTGGAAGAATTGCCGGAAGACCTGTTGGAAGCATTGCCGGAAGACCTGCTTGAAGGCTTGTTAGAGGGTTTATCGGTCGGCTTTGTAGCGGGCTTCGCGTGCGTACCACGCCCCGCGCTGCCCGAAGCAGGCTTCGAGTTTGTTCTTTGTCTCGTACTCAAGGAAAGACCTCCATAGTTCGTTTAGGCTGTTGTTTGGGTCTTTTCCTCTATTCTATCAACCTTGGAGGCTTGCGGCAACGGGAATCAGCGAATAAAACGCGCTCCTGAACAAAATTGTCAAATAAATCAGCGAAAAAGCATCTGCATCTGTGACAATCGGAGCAGTTCAGGATTATTCGAATAGTTTTATCTATCGAGAATCAGCAAATAATACGCCAACTCTCAGTAGGTGGCAGAAACCAAGCACCCAATCGTAACGATAGCTCCCACGATAAGCCAGCCGATGAGGCCGATAATCCCCATAGTGATACCAGCTGTCGCTGGGCCGTTCTTCCTTCCAACGTCCCGTGATCTTCTCTTACCACCAGAGCCAAGGCACAGGGCTATGATGGCGAATACCGGACCAGCATAAACCCCACACAGAGCGCAGATCCCCAAAATCAATGAGGCGACGCCCATACCTATGCCGGGGTTGCCCGTGGAAGGGTAAACACCCTGAGGCGGATACGGCGCCGCGCCAGGCCGTCCGTAAACTTGGGCTTGCATGTAGACAGGCGGATTCTCCGGCTGTACATAGATTGTTTGTACCGGCTGAGAGTAAGGGTTGGGAGCAACGACATAGCCTCCCTGGCTGTACGGTTGTGTGCGCGTCGGTTGGTTGGTCAGCGTTGCTCCGCAGATATGACAAAATACCGCGTCGGGGTTCAGTGCTGCTCCACATTGTCTACATAACATAAGCCTTCCTTACCTTCCTGTCGTTTGAGCTTGCATCCACGCTGCCTTTGTAATTATCAATCGTTGTAATTGGCACTTGAAAAGCTAACAGCTGCACCAACCTTGCCTCCATGTGTGCCGCCGATACTTTATCCACTCATTCTATCATGAAATTATTCCGCTGGACTTTTTAAGAGGTTAGTAAACCAGTAATACCACCAACCCGGGATTTCGCGCAGGAAGGTAAAGGGCGCAGGTGGGCCGCCTTTGTCAGATCCCGCCGGAACCGTGATCACATCCAAGCCGTTTGCCAGATACAGCATCTTGATGCGGGCAAGATGATAAAAATTGCTAACTGTACTAACACTTTTGAAACCGGCTTCTTTGATCATCTTAATGGTGTTGACAGCGGAAAGCTGGGTGTTGTTACCATATTCATCAACAAGGATTGCCGAAGCAGGCACCCCGTGTGCGATGGCGTAGTCGCGCATCGCAAGGGCCTCATTGGTTCCCAAAGCATCGATGCCGCCGCTCATGATAAGGACACGCGTGCGCCCCTCCTCGAACAATTCGATAGCTTTATCAAGCCGATCCTGGAGTACAGGCGAAGGCGTCCCACTTAGCGAAACGTGAGCGCCAAGCACAACAGTCGCATCGACGTTTCCACGGTACTCTGTTGTGCCAAAACACAACACCTGCCCTATCGGGAACAATACCCCGATAAGGACGACAGAAAGCGCCATGATGACAATGGTCGCAACACGTGAGCGTGGCCGCCTTTCTGGTACGAGAAAAGACCCAAAGAGGATGGCGGCGGCAAGTATCAGAAAGGTGATTGCGATGAACAGCGAAAAAGGCACGGGAAACCCGAGCGAGATCCTGCCGCTGAGAGCTATGCCGTAGACCGTGCCGGTATTTATAAAGGCATACAAACCGCACAGCAGACTGGGCAACGCGCTGAAGATTCGTGTAACAAGGCGTCGCGGGATACGTATCACAAACGCATACAACGAAAAAACGAGCACGACTTCCAGGATTACCCCAACGATAGTAGGCGTGAGGCTCAGGTCGATCCACCAGACGTTTTGGTTATAGGTGTTGCCGAGCGTAAATGCCGACAGGCTTAAGAGCACGTATGTCGCAACAAAAAACGCAACTCCCCGCACCATTGTGATGCACAGCCAGAATAATGTTGCAATGGGGCGGGAACGCTGCTTTGCCTCTGGTTTTTTCGCAGAGCTGCGCTTGGAGCCTTGAGCTGTGGATGCTTGGGCGTTTGACATCTTTACGCCGGTTCTGCTTCTAAGACAACTTCCTGCCCGGCAACCTCGAGCTCATCATCTGGCCTTGCGGCTTTCTGCTCGGCTACCTCCCTGGCGATATGCTGCTTTGTTGCCTCCCTGGCGATACGCTGGTCGGCTGCTTCTTTCTCCTCACGATGCAGAATACAGAGCATGGCTTCGATCGCACATTGGATCATACCGTCGTCAGGCTCGTTGGTAGTAAGACGCTGCATCTGCAAACCAGGCCATAAGACGATGCGCACCAGAGGGTTTTCTGGGCGGCTACCCGCCCATTTGACCGTGACCTCGTAGCTCAAGCCCGCCACAAAGGGCAAAAGGAGGATACGCGTCAAGATGACGAGGACTAGAGACAGGAAGCTGTTAAGCGAGAGTAGGCCGATGAGCAGTTGCACCGGCACAATCGTGAACACGAGTATAGCGATGATCATTGTCGTGAGAAGGAAGGCTGTGCCACAACGCACATGCAGCGTGGGGAAGCGACGTGCGTTGGCAATTGTCAGATCTAAACCGTGCTCATAACAGTGGATGGTCTTATGCTCGGCTCCGTGGTAGGCAAACATGCGCTTGATGTCGCTCATACGACCAATCAGCCAAATGTAAAAGATGAAGATGATGACGCGCAGCACGCCGTCCACAATGTTCCAAAGCAAGGTACGCTCGTCATAACTGCCGACGATAAGATTTGTGAGAACCGCTGGAAGCACCACGAAGATGGCGATACCGAGCAACATACCGACTATCATCGTGCCGGTCATCACTGGTTTGGGGATGGAGCTACCGCTTCTTTCTGCTGCTTCCTGTTTTTCAACTTTTTTCGTCTTTGCGTGCTTGGCGGTCTTTGTTGGAGCTTCAGGTTTGTCAGATTGTTTGGCGTGCCTGGGCGTATACGAAGCACTGTCGTCCACAGATTCGCTGGTATTTATCAAGAGCCCAGACTCGTCAGATCCTTCGAGGTTTGTTGATCCTTCGACCTGTGCATGCCCCTCGACCTGCTCTGCTGCGTCGGATTCTAAAAGCACCCCTGCCCCGTCAGATTCTAAAACCTGCTTGGCCTCATCGGATTCTAAGATTTCCTCAAACCCAGCAGACTTCTCCTTCTGCCCCAGCTCGCCGGATTTTTCTTTATCTGGGTTTTCATCTTCCTCAAGACCTTCAAAGGCGTATTGCGCTGCGATCTCAAGCGCCTTATACCCAAGCATCAACGACTCTACCATCGCTGTACAACCGCGCACCACAGGTTTATACATCCATGTGTTCTTGTCCTTGCCACTTTCGAGGTCATGCTCCTCAAGATGCATGGAGCCATCGGGTTTGCGCACCGCAAGTGCCCAGTTGTATTTGCCGCGCATCATGATACCCTCGAGGAGCGCCTGTCCGCCCACATGTGTGCGACAAACCACGCCTGTCTCGTCAACAGCACGCGACATCTCGCTTGGAGCCTTCACGCTCGAAGCTGCCAGAGGGTTGTCCAATGCTTGCTCTTGAGCGCCCGCATTGAGAACGGCGGTCGCGGTTGTGCAATCGGAGTCTGCCGTATGATTAAGCAGTGTGGTGTTCATCAGATCTCCTCGCCTGCGTACTCTTGTTTTTCTGGATACGTTTTGTGCTGGCTTTATCGTACTGCCTGAGCTTAAGTCCTAATGATAAAGGAAAAGCCGGATACGTGCTGCATCCGGCTTCATCTCTGTCTCTATACCGTTACGTTCGTGTTACTCAGCTTCGGCAGCCTCGGCAGATTCCAACGATTTTTCGCCAAATTCTGCAGATCGCGCTTCGCCTGACTTCTTGGCAGTCTTTTCTGCATACTGGGCGGCTTTGGCGGCTTTTGCAGCAGCCTTCTCCTCGCGGGCTGCCTTGGCAGCAGCTTCGGCAGAAGCAGTGGCAGCAAGCTTTGCGGCCTTCTTCTCGGCTTCACGCTGGGCTACCGAACTGGCTGCGGAGCCAAACTTGTCGGCAAAGCGCTGAACGCGGCCACCGGTGTCGACGAACTTTTGCTGTCCTGTGTAGAACGGATGGCAGACGTTGCACAATTCGATGCGGAGCTCAGGTTTTGTCGCGTGGGTTTGGAATGTGTTGCCGCATGAACAGCGGACTGTGCACTCGACGTAGTTGGGGTGAATTCCCTTTTTCATAATTTCTCCTTAAGCGTCCTGGTTTCCGACCAGGACAGGGGCATGGGGTCAAACTGGTACATGATACCACAGTTTTCTTCCTGTGGATCGAAAATCTTTTCAGCTGCTTCAGTAATGCGGCACCCTGATAGTATCAAGGTAACGATGATAGCTTGACATATGGTACTCATGAACTCATGGTATACGTTGGTGAGGACTTAGAATAAATCCGAATGAGAACCTGTCCGTGTTAGCACCAATAGCAACTCACCTTTGTCAATCTCATAAACCAATAACCAATCGGATGTGATGTGACATTCACGACAGCCAGAATAGCTTCCGGTAAGTTGATGGTCTTTATATTTCTCCGGCAAAGGTTGTTCATTCGCAAGCAGATAGATCACCTCATTCAGCTTGCGAATGTCATATCCCCTTTTTTGAACTAGCTTGTAGTCCTTTTTGAATGACGTGTGATACTTAATCGTCAGCATTCAAATCCTCCATGAGCTCCTCCACGGAGGAATAGGGGCGACTTAGATTTCTTCTATTCGCCACATCGTCAATAGCTTTGCGCGTTTCCTCGTTTGGACAATAGAGCGCAACGCCAAAAGGCAGTCTCTGTTCTCGTATGACAACTCTAGCAAACATATTGATTGCAACTGAAACATTGAGTCCGACCTCTGAACAGAACTCTTCAAATCCCCTCTTCACTTCCTCATCAATTCTGACATTGATTGTTGTCTGAGCCATTGTTGATTCTCCTTTCAGTATTGTGTATACATTGTATATGTATCGCTGCACTATTGCAACACAAAAGGCTTATCGAGGCTCCGGTTCTTACACTGTCCTCAACTGACACTATTATTGAAAGAATAAAAGAGTGGAGAGGCGTGGATACAACCTTGATCTTCTTACTATTGTGATTAAGCAACCTTCGGTCATCTGTAGTCTTTCACATCTTTCAGCGTGAGGTTGGTTAACCCAAACTCGATGAGCTTATTCTGGAACTCAGCCTCATCGAACGGGCCATACCTTTTTCTATCAGGAGCGTAGAGTACCCAGTAGTAGACTTGGGATACATCTGGAACCATATACGTATCATTCTCTTCGTGGCTTCGCCATATCATTCCCAATTGCTTGGCAATCACATACTCACGGTTCCAGGCGATCTCGACAACCTTGGCAGGGATGATCTCATCTTCAGAACTCCAACCATCATTTGGCACGACCTGAATCATATGCGCGGAGCTTCGAACGAGCTTATATCC
>WQXX01000028.1 GCA_009781535.1 Coriobacteriia bacterium
CGGCTTGTCCAAGTCACCGACCTCCGGCATCATCTCGTAAAGTTCAGATAGCATCCAAAGAAGGAAGGTGGAGTACAGGAGCGGGTTTTGGAACAGGGTGACGCAATCCAAGATATTGATAGCGCCACGCCCCAGATAGTCATAGGCAAACCAGTCGCGAAGATCCAGCGCCGGCTCCCCAAAGAAACGGTCCGCACCGGCTGATTCCAGCGCGAGAAGGCTACGCTGGATCGCACCGACACTCGCCGGCGCGATATTGCCATACTCTGTCGTAAAGGTCTTGGCGTTATCTCCGGCGTATTTGACCATGGAGCGCAGATCCTTGAAGTCCAGCATCAGCAAGCCGTTATCATCAGCGACTTTGAAGATGATCTGCAGCACACCTGTCTGGGTGTCGTTAAGACCGAGGATACGTGACAAAAGGATGGGACCCATGCTGGATACGGTGGTCCGCACGGGAATGCCCTTGATGCCATAGATGTCAAAGAGGTTTACCGGATACCCAGTAAAGGAAAAGCCCTGGATGCCCATGCTCCTGACGCGCTCGTCAATGCTCGCGCTTGGTTTGCCCGGCTTGCACAAGCCTGACACATCGCCTTTGATGTCAGCCATAAAGACCGGTACGCCCATCTCGCTGAACGCCTCAGCCATCACCTTGATGGTCGTTGTCTTGCCGGTACCGGTCGCGCCTGTCACCAGACCATGCCGGGTCATCATCTTGGGAAGCAGGTAAATGGGGTCGGTGCCATTCTTGCCCGTTGCAATCCAAATCTTGTCTTCTGCTCTTAGATACATAATCGCACCCCTGATACTACGCCTCGAACGCCGGAAATTGATTCCGGTTACCCGGAATACTGATGCGATTATAGTAGCACATGGAAGCACTGATTTATTCTTATGTCACCCCGGGCTTGATCCGGGGTCTATCAGTGTGCCTGTAGGTTGAGTGCGTGTGTTGCCAGAAGCACGTGTCGCAAGATGGCTATGATGAATAAATCGGCGCCTCCCAAAAAGCAGGTCACTCTAAGGATGATCGGATTATGCGTTTCTGCGCCTGCTTTCCAAGTTCGTGTCAAAAATTTGCGATTGTGCGCTCTGACACATCCAAAACCTGTCTGATTCTGCTGTAAAAGACCATAAAGTGAGGCAGAATTCAAGGGATTCTGCCGCTTTTTGACCAAAACAGGGAACTTATAGGCTAAAAAAGGTCGTTAATGAAAACACAATCGCAAATTTTTGGCACGAACTCGGAAAACCTATTGCGTTCCTCGTTATCCGTCAGCGTTTGCCCTCATTTCCTGCTCGCTGCTTCTTTGATTTTCCGAGGGAGGCAAGCTCATAAACCTCATCTACTGACGCTGCCACCTCTGGCGAGTGCGAGACGACGATCACACACTTATCCTTCTCATGCGCCAGACGGCTGAAGATATCCATCACTTCCTCCTGCGTTGCAAGGTCGAGGTTTCCTGTCGGCTCGTCAGCCAAGAGTATATCGGGATCAAAGGACAGAGCCCGGGCGATGGCGACCCGCTGCTGTTCCCCACCGGAGAGTTTTAATACCCTGCGTTTTGCGAGCGAATCGTCCAGATCCACCTCATCCAGCAGCTCAGTCGCACGTTTTCGCTTGTCCTTGAACTTCTTGCCAGATGCCCGCATCGAAAGCTCCACGTTTTCCACCGCACTCAGGTGGGGCAGCAGGTTGTATTGCTGGAAGACCACGCCCACATAACGGCTGCGGTATTGATAACGGTCGATCTTCTGCACATCCTTATCGTCAAAGAGGATCCTACCCTCGGATGGAGAGGTCAGTCCCGACAGCAGGGAGAGCAGCGTGGTCTTTCCCGCACCTGAGCGTCCAACAACCGCATAGACCTTGCCTTTTTCAAACTCATAGTTCAGTCCGTTCAAGACCTTGGTATAACCGTCGTAGGTGTAGCTGACATTCTGCAGTTTTAGAATACTCATAATCGTTTCCTCCAGATCAAATTCCAAGTAAAGTTGTTGCGTCGACTCTGCTATTAGCTCCTATCAGTTCCCTTGTCACCCCGGGCTCGACCCGGGGTCTATCAGGGTACCCATAGGATGATTGCATGTGTTGCCTGAAACGCTCGTAGCTAGCCAGTTGGTCAATAATCGGTGCTTCGCTCGTCATGTCCGGTTCGCCAATATCTTGAGCGGCTCATACCTCATCACGAAAACCACCGCGGCAAGACTTGAGATGAGTGTCAGGATGATGCCGATACCCACCAACTGCCCAAGGATCTGGAAATTGACCGTCGCGTTGATCTTGTCCAGATAGGTCACATCTGCCTGCGCTCCCGAGCCGAACACATCTATCATGCCGCTCGGTCTTTGTCCGCCTTGTGCGAAATCCATACCGCCGCTTGCTCCAGGTCTACCGAAGTTCTGCTCCTGGCTTACAGCCTGTGTTTCCATTTGCTCGATCTGAGCGGACAGCAGATTGTTCGAAATCGGAACGCTGACTGCCGCTCCAACACCTGCCCCGATGACAATCGCTATCAAGGTCACGCATAAAAGCTCGGTGACGAACTGCAAGGCAACCTTGCCTTTCTTGATGCCGATTGCGGTGAGAACGCCGACCTCGTATTTGCGTTCGCGGATGTTGAACACGTTGATCACAACGAGGATGAGCGCGCCAACGGCAAGCACAATGAGCAGCAGCATGACCGCGAATGTGGAGAGGTTCTTCAGCGGGGTCAGGCTTGCCTCATAGTTGTTGATGTCCGACGAGGTGAGCGAATAGTAATCCGACAGCCCCTTCTTATACAGCTCCTCGCCAAAACTCTCGTAATTCTCCCTGCTGGAAAAGACAAAGGTGCTGGAAAGCTGCCCGTTCAGCGCTGTGCTGCTCTCAAAGCCGTATTCCCCCGAGGTTTCTGTCACCGCAACAGCGACAGAATGGTCGATGATGCTTTGAAGCGTCCCATAGCTTACGATGATCAGGTTCGCTGGATCCATCGACGTCGAGAAGCGCATCATGTTGCTGGATTCGCTGGAACTTGTGTCGGTATAGATCCCGACAATGGTCAGGTCATAGGTCTCATCTTCGGCATTCGGATTCGCCAAGCGTATGGTGTCGCCAACAGAAAGCCCATTGAACACAGCCAGCTCATAGCTGATCAGGCAATCCATGCTGGAAGAACCGATATTAAACATGCTGCCGTCGGTGATCTTTGCAACGCCGTTGATGAACTTGGTCATGGCGTCCTCAGAGCTGTACCCGGTCACCGTAAAGTCGCCCATAGCGATACTGCCGATTATCGAGCCCGGACGCATTCCGCCCTGACTGCCCATCCCACCGGGAAACTGGTTATTGCCTGAGCTGCCGGGGATCTGGCTGTTGCCTGAGCCGTTGGAACTGCTTTCCGTGCTGTATGCTTCCAGCTCCCCGCCGGCATTCAGGGAGATAGAGCTGGAGTAGTAGAAATCTTTGACATATTCGGACTGTGCATAGGATAACAGCTCTGCTAGGCTCAGATCCTGATAGAGGGACATGGTTTCCCGCATGGAGCCCATGTCGGGTATGCCGCCCTCGAAAGTGCCACCCTGCAAGGATGACATCATCATCTGCCTGTTGACCGAGATTGTGCCTGTGATGCTTACGAGTTCCAATCCAGCAGCCTCGGCTTCGCGCGCGGCATTCCTAATCGCCAACGCCACACAGGATGATGCGGCAATGGCAAGGACGATAATGCCGATGAGGATATTCCTTCCTTTCGAGCGGGAGATGCTTTTCAATGCGTTGATGATTACGAGCACGGTAGCCCCTTTCAGTTCCTCAGCTCGGTCAAGGTCAACGTATACGTTATGCTGCTTCCATTGCGGACAACCGTGACGCGTATCGTGTCGCCGACGCTGTATCTGTCCAATTGCCTGTTCCAATCCGCCAAGCTGTTGATAGTCTGACCGTTAAGACTCGTGATCCTGTCCCCAGACTGGAAATCGCTGCTGGCTGACTTTGAGATATACAACCCGAAGGTATTGATCCGATACATCATGGCAGTCTGGTTGTCTTGGATATCCACCAGAATGAACCCGGTATCGATCCGACCTTTCACATACCCAAACTCGATGATCTGCTCGATCACGTCTTTGACCGCATCGATTGGGATCGCAAACCCGAGCCCTTCTATCCCGGAACCCGAGGACTTGGCATTCACGATACCCACCAGTTCGCCGTACAGGTTGAACAGACCGCCGCCTGAGTTGCCCGGATTGATCGCCGTGTCGGTTTGCAGAAGGGATAAGGTCTCGCCGTCGATCGTGATGTCGCGGTCAAGGGCGGATATGATGCCGGAGGTCACGGTGCCGCCCAACTCGCCGAGTGGGTTTCCTATGGCGATTACCGGCTGCCCGACCAACAGCGACGATGAGAAGCCGAGGATGGCAGGCTGCAAGCCAGTGGCGCTAATCTTGAGGACGGCGATGTCGGTCTTGGCATCGGCTCCCACCAGCACCGCCTCATAGAGTTGCCCGTTGCTCAACCTCACCATGATCGTCTGCGCGCCCTCTACCACATGATTGTTTGTAACGATATACCCATCGGTGGAGACGATCACTCCGCTTCCCGCACCGGTGCTGATGAACTGCCTCATATTCCAATTCGTCGATACGGTCTCGGTGGTGATCTCGACCACCGAATCCTTGACATTGGCAACCACGTCCTGAAGGCTCATCACCCCTGCCGCATTGTTGTCTGCCGATGTCCGTATCACCGATTGGTACAGCACTGTCGTAGTCGTGTCAGAACCCGTGTCCGTATCAGAGGGGCTCACACCTGAACCCAAGCCCATACCAAAACCGCTGCTGCTCAGGTAGTTCGCAAGAAAGGTCCCGCCAAAGCCGAAAGCTGCCGAGCCGACTACGCAGACCGTTATCAACAGTGCCGCGAACCCTGCGCGCCCAAGTCCCGTTGGGCTTGGCTTCTCTTTCTTTTGAGTAGAAGTTTGGTTTGCTCCGGGAGCCATCGCTTCGGGTCTGCTGCTGAAATTGTACCCGGAGTAGCCTGACGGATATGGATGCCGCACTCCGCTACCAACTGGCACAGACCTGTTGTCAATGTTATTTCCGACATATCTGGGGGGAGGAGGTTCCCAAACTCCCGGAGCTGCTGTTCCTGAACTGTTCTCAAAGCTGTTTCTGGAATAGTCCTGATTCCCAAAACCGTATGTATCATTCTCAGACATAATGACCCATCCTTCATCGTGTTTGATCCGTACCTCAAACCAGTCGATTAATGTTGATCGGTTATTAGTCTATTGAGCCAAAAAGTGGAATCAGTGACAGTTGTGTGATAGCTCCGATATGGTTATTTGAACTACTGGTATGCGTTGGAAAGGTTCTAAAGGATTTAGCGGAGCAGATTCCAGAGTGTAGGGCTTTCGTTACTGGGATTCGAGCGTCCAGAAAACGTGTCTGTGACACGTTTTCAGCGAGATTGTCATCTTGCAAGAAAATCAATCAGACGAGCGTATATCTCATCCATCTTCTCTGGCTCAACAAGCCCGATGCGTTTGACCAGCTTATGGCGCGGGATAGCCACAATCTTGTCAAGCATGACGAAGCTGTCGATCTTCAGCCCGTTCCCATCGCTTTTCGGCAGGGCTACCCGGTAATCTGCGCCCGATGCGTCCGTTGCAAACGAGGTGACCAAGCAGGTGACAACTGACTCATCATCTGCATACCGGTCTGATTGGACGATGAGGGATGGGCGTGGCTTTGAGGCATAACCTGCTTCGGCTCCTATCCAAATTTCGCCCCTATTCATAGAGATACCCCTCGGCGATCTCGTTGATGTAGTCTTGATACTCAGGATGATTCTGGTCGAAGCTGGAGATGGACGCCAGTGGTGTGCTGATATCCAATGGAATGCGCTTTTCCTTGGCGATGCGTGTGACGAACATTCGCACAGCATCACTCAGACCGAGACCATATTCGCTGACTACCAGCGTTGCCTGCTCCCTGATTTCAACAGGCACCCTCGTAGCGACCTGGGTTGTCTTCTGTGCAGTAGTCATACATATTCCTTTGCCGTATTTTGCTAACATTTGCTAGCTTTTGCTATCATTAGTTAGCATATTCTACCACAAATGTATCTGAGGTTGAAGGATTATCTACCGGTTGCCATAGACGGCACAATCGGCAAGATTGCAGTCGCAAGGGAGAAGATGATCTTTATCAATCCCCATTTGCAGATTGGGGCTGACAGGCAGCCCCAATCTGCAAATGGGGATTGATCTTTATACTTTCGCCAATTCAAACCAGAAGGTGCTGCCTTGGCGCGGCTGGTTACCCAGCTGGCTGCCGGGCGAACTACCCGGCTCGCTGATGACACCGCACTCGCCACCTAAAAGCACAATGACGCTTTTAACGATGGAAAGCCCGAGCCCACTACCAACAACTGCCCGCTTGTGCGCCTCGTCGGACTTGTAATACCTGTCCCAGATCACACTCTGCTTGTGTTCCGGGATACCCTCGCCGGTATCGGTCACCTCAAAGCGCACCCGCTCCCCTACCGCCCTCAGCACGATAAAGACACGCTTGTCCTCGCCGGTAAAATTGATGGCGTTGCTGATGAGGTTGTTCAGCGCCCGTCGCAGCATCGGCTCGTTGCCGAGGACGTACAGGTCCTCCTCCACATCTACCGTAAAAGAATACCCGTCTTTGACGACCAACGCCTGAAAGCTCTCAAGGACATCGGCAAGGCTCTGGCTTATATTCAGCCTCGAATGGGCGATCTCGGCACGGTTCGATTCGAGTTTGGAAAGCTCAAGGATCTCACCAACCATGTCGGTAAGCCGGTCAGCCTCGACGATGATGGTGTCGCAATACCCGTCCCTTTTCTGCGGGTCGTTCTCCGAGACGGTCTTGATCAGCTCCCCATTGAGTTTGATGATGGTCAGTGGCGTTTTCAGGTCGTGGGACACATTGGCGATGAACTCCTTGCGATACTTATCAAGGCTCCTCAGCTCGCCGGTGGCGTAATTCATCGCAGACGCCAACTGATGTATCTCAGTAAAGCCTTCGTTGTAAAACTTCGTGTCCAGCTCGCCTTTGACCAGGCGCTGTGCTGATCTTGTCAGGCTGATGATCGGTTTTGACATCTTGCGCGAGATCAGCAGCGCGGCAACGATCGACAAACCAAACAGTATGATCGTAACGAGGATGAACTGGGTCTTGAGCACCGACACCGTGGAGTCAATCGAAGGGACGGGGCTGCTGATGTACAGGTAGTACATGCGACCGGCGCCGTCATACACGCGAGTAATATATACCGCCTGCGTGATATCGAGCCTGCTGTTCGTATCAAGGAAATACGCCCTGTTCGAATTGCTCTCCCTCAGCCTTTGCAGGGCTGTGCTGAGATAATTCTGGGGGAATGCCCCATAACCGCCCGGCGGCAGCATCGTAGGCGAATCCGTTGGAAAACCGTCGAAGTTCCATGTCATACGCCCCGTCTCATCGAGCATGATGATGCGGAGGTTGTTCTTGAACGCATACTCGTTCATAAAGGTGTGGAAATCTGCATCATTGAACTGGTTGGTGATCCTGTCCCCGATGCTCCTGATCTCGTTCAGCTTCATGCTCTCGTAGAAGCTGCCGAGAAAAATGAATTGCAGCACCCAGAGCACCGCAAGGATGATCACGGAAAACGTCATAAGATACAGCCAGTTCTGGAACTTCAGCCCTCTAACGTTTATCTTCAAAGCGGTATCCGACCCCTCTCAGTGTGACGATATGATCCTTGTAGTCGCCCAGGCTCATGCGGAGGATCTTGATATGCGTGTCCACCGTGCGCTCGTCGCAGTAGGTAGAAAAACCCCAGACATTCGACAGCAGTTTCTCGCGCGACAACGCGATATTCCTGTTCCTCACCAGATAGAACAGCAGGTCGTATTCCTTCGGGCTCAGATTGACCGGATCCTCCCCTATCTTAACGGTGCGCGCGGTGATATCAACCGTCAGCCCGCCGAAGCAATAGACCTCGTGCGCTTCCTCGGCGGCGGCGCTGGCGCTAACGATAAGCTGCCGCTCGCTGTTGCGGTTGATGATGACGCGGATACGGGCGATCACCTCTTTGGGCGAGAAGGGTTTTGTCACGTAATCATCGATCCCCACTTCAAACCCGAACAGCTTGTCATACTCCTCGCCGCGCGCCGACAGCATGAGGACGGGGATGTCCTTGGTCTTCTTGATTTCCTTGACGGCGGTAAAACCATCCATGCGCGGCATCATCACGTCCATGACGATGACGTCAAAATCCGCCTCGCGGCACAGCGAAACCGCCTCCATGCCGTCTTTTGCCTCCGCGACCTCAAAGCCCAGGAATTCTGCGTATTCCTTGAGACCGACCCGGATTGCGTCTTCATCATCGACAATGAGGATCCTTGCCATCTGCCTTCCTTCCCTTTGACCTCTGAATATACGCAACACATATCATGATACTTCATCGACATGAACGATGTGAGAAGCCGCCCGTATCTTACGAATCGTATGTGACAGGGTTGTGATGGAGATGTGATAAGAACGTGACGAGGTGACGGCGCCAAGGTGTGATGGAGTCGGCTGATCAATCATCACGAAACCGATCAGCTTCATGCGACATTCAGACAATCGTCACCCCATATTCACCTTGCCTCTCTAGAATTCTTCCTCAAAGCCAGATGGGCAATACGGCGGGAAGCGGAAAGCGAAACAGTGGCAGGCGGCACGGCGGGAAGCGGAACGGCGGGAAGCGTCCGCAACAAGAGTACACAACGAGGATGGTGGGACAGGAGCGTGTATGAATGGCAGACACGAATTAAAGCACTACATCAATGCCACTGACTATGCACAGATACGGACACGGCTGCGTGCGGTGGCAAAACCGGATGAACACGCGGGACAAGACGGCGGCTACAGGATCCGTAGCCTGTATTTCGACAATTACTCGGACAAGGCGGTCATCGAAAAACTGGCAGGCTTGAGCAGGAGGGAGAAATTCCGGATCCGGTATTACAACGACGACACGTCTTTCATCAAGCTGGAGAGAAAGAGCAAAGCCAACCGCCTGTGCTACAAGGAAAGCGCAAGGATCTCTGCCCAACAGTGCGAAGCGCTCTTAGCCGGTGAGTACGAGTGCCTCAATATCCCAGAAAAACCGCTGCTCGTAGAGCTGTACAGCAAGATCCGCTATCAGAACCTCCGCCCACGAAACATCGTCGAATACCACCGGGAAGCATACAAGTACCACGCAGGCAATGTGCGGGTCACCTTCGACAGCAATATCAGGACATCTGACAACGTCGCGGGTTTCCTTGAGCCGGGCTTGATCACTATCCCGGCAACGAGCGCTTTTATCATGGAGATCAAATACGACGGTTTCCTGCCGGACATCATCCGCGACATCCTACAGATCGGCTGGCGCAACCAGACCGAATTCTCCAAATACGTTGTAGCAAGACTCGTCTGAGCCCAGATCAGGAGGAACCACCATGCTTGAACAGATACTTGACTTCAATTACCTCAACAAGATCGCCACCTTCTCGCTCCCCGACATGATAGTCGCCCTGTTCGCGTCCTTTACCATCGGGCTGTTCATCTTCTTCGTGTATACCAAGACCTACAGAGGCGTGATGACCTCCTCGTCGTTTGGCATCACGCTCATCGCGATGAACCTGATCACAACGCTCGTGATCCTGACGGTATCATCGAACCTGATCATCTCTTTAGGGATGGTCGGCGCGTTGTCGATAGTCCGCTTCCGCACCGTGGTCAAGGAGCCGCTTGACCTTGTGTACCTGTTCTGGTCCATCACGGTAGGCATCATCGTAGGCGCAGGGCTTGTGACCTTGGCGGTGCTTGGCTCGGTGGTGATAGGGCTCATCCTGTTCATCTTCGTCAACCGCAAAACAAGGGATACGCCCTATGTCGTCGTAATCAGCTGCGATGGGGAGCGGGCAGAGGCGCTGTCGCTCGCATTGATCAAGAGGCAGACGAAAAAACATGTCATCAAGGCGAAGAATGTCTCAAAAAACGGTGTCGAGCTGAGCATCGAGGTCCGGCTCCGCGAATCGTCGTCGCAGTTCATCAATGCCCTCACAGAAATCGACGGCGTTTCCAGCGCGACCATGGTCTCGTATAACGGCGACTATTACCTCTGACACCCAACCGTCCGCCCATCCGTCCGTCCCAGAAGGAAGCACGACGATGATAACGAGCAAATACCTCCCTGCCCTTACTGCGGTGCTGTTATGTATCTGTCTGGTCGGATCCGGACTGCTTGCATACCTTGCAGACGGTGCAACCCCGCTCGCAGGCGCCTCGACCACGACTTCGGGCTTCCTCAGCACAGGCTCCACGACCAAATACCAGGACAGGCTGTTCGGCGACACGATCATCTCACTTGATATCCAAGTGGATGAAGACGACTGGCAAGCCCTGCTTGATAACG
>WQXX01000029.1 GCA_009781535.1 Coriobacteriia bacterium
AGAATGTTCAGATTCCTGTCGTAGATGGTGCCACGTCGTGCGGGAGTCTCTATTGTCGTTGTGCGCTGACTCTGGGCTTGGGCAGCGAGTTCCGATGCATCGACTATTGTCAGTATCACCAGGCGGCTGATGATAACAGCAACGACGATGAGAAAAATCAGCAGGATGCGGGTCTCGTTGCTAAGAGCAAGCAGACCTGTTCGTTGTGGCCCTGACGTCTGTCCAGGGCCCAACATCCTGCCTGAGCCTGAGGTCTTGTGCGAGGCCGATGTGTTTCGCGCGGAATAATGATTCCGCGAGGTCTGTGTGTACCGCGCAGAGGAGGTGTTGTGGGCATAGGCTGTGCTTCGCGCATTGGCGTTGCTCCGCGCAGAGGCGGTGCTCCGCGCAGAGGAGGTGTTGTAGGCATAGGCTGTGCTCCGCGCAGAGGCGGTGCTTCGCGCATAAGCGGAGCTCCGCGCATTCAGCGGCTTATTCCTGCTCATTATCTGATCGGCGCCTGAGGCACGCGTCACACGCGATGATCTGCCCGCACCATAGCTTTGGCTTCTGTTTGATCTGTTATTCATTGCCGAGGGCCTTAGCAGAAGAGTCGTCGAGATCCAGCCCTTCGTCCGTATCCTCTATGCTGGCTTGGGTTATGGCTTCAAGTATCTCTGGAGTCAAAACAGGAGTCGCTTCCAAGGTCGCAGTCTTAACCGCTGGCCCCATGCCAAGCGCTATAGCCTCATCCTGGATCCTAGCGGGATTGGTTGCAAAGGAATGTTGGACTTCCAAAGTCAGGCCCACGGAACGTGCTTCTATAATTGATTGGGAAACTACTTCTGTATTAATCAGGGTTTTCACCGTTGCATTCGACAGTCCGATGCTCGTTAGACCGATTGCCACCACCATAACAAAACAGCATGCGCCTGTTACCAGGGAGGTTCGCGCCAAATGTACGACAAGACTCCCCTTTTTTACATCCTGTTTGCGCCCTGGTAACGCGCGCAAAGGCGGGCGCTCGACTTCGCGTACCCGCCTCTGAGGGCTGATTTCATATGCGTATGCTGCCTGTGCCACGCCTGCGTCCTAGTTTGTTTCTGTTACGTGTGACGCATGCTTTCAAACATGCCGTCTGTTTGTCTGTGTTTCTGTTTTGTTGCGTGTGGTTCTTGTGTTTGTAGTACGTGTTTGTCGTACGTGTGGTGCATCTTACATACCTGGCAGTACCGATCCTGTGTTGCTGGTTTCCTTGCTACGTGCGGTGCGTCTTGTTAAGCCCGCTTACATCCTCTTGATCCCCCACCTCAGTTTTGCGCTGCTGCTGCGAGGATTGGCAGACTTCTCCGCATCGCTTGCAACCAGCGGTTTTTTACTGATCTCGTGTAATACCGGTGTATGCCCGCAGACGCAGATGGGCGTCTCGGGCGGACAAGTGCAGCTGAGTGCCATTTCAGAAAAGCATTTCTTGACGATAGCGTCCTCAAGCGAGTGGTAGCTGATCACAACGATCCGTCCGCCGGGATTCAGCCAGCGGAGCGCTGCCTCAAGCCCGACTTTAAGCGCTTCGAGTTCGTTATTGACATAGATGCGCAAGCCTTGGAAGGTGCGTTTCGCAGGGTGCCCGCGGGTAAGGCGCGCCTTGGCTGGAATCGCATTACGAATGATCTCTACAAGCTGCGCTGTCGAGCTTATAGGCGACTCTTCTCGCTGTGCAACGATCCGTTGCGCGATGCGGGTCGCCCATCGTTCCTCCCCATATGTCCGGATGATCCAAGCGAGATCTGCTTCGGTAAAGGTGTTGATGATCTCTGCTGCAGTTAAGGTTTGTGTACTTGGACTCATCCGGAAGTCTAGCGGGGCATCAGTTGCATAACTGAACCCCCGCTCAGGTAGATCGAGTTGCTGAGAAGATACCCCAAGATCGAACAAGATGGCGTCGATGCCGGGGATAGCCGCTTTGAGGAGAAGGTTGTCAAGGTCTATGAAGTTCCCTTTGATGATTTTAATTTGAAGATGCGGGAAGCTTTGCATCAGACGCAAAGAAGCCGCCTCAAGCGCCTGGTCGTCCTGGTCGATACCGAGCAGGAGTCCGTCGGGGCTAATATCAGCGGCCATCGCAAGCGCATGGCCAGCGCCACCAAGGGTACAATCACAATAGGTATCACCACTCCTCAGCGCAAGCAGCTCCCTGCTTTCCTCAAGCAAAACAGGTGTGTGCCGGTATTCCACTGTCAAAGTTCTCGCACATCCAGACGCACATCACGCCTGGATGGGGTTTTCATCATAAACGGTAACCATCGCAAGAGCCTTTTGGTACTCTTGCCAAATTGCGATGCTGCGGATGACGAGATGGTCACGCGCGCCCGAGAACATGACGTCTTTGTTGATCTTCGCTTTACCGCGCAAATCGCTCGGGATGAGTATCCTCCCGACGCTGTCAACATCCACATCCTCAGAATCCTGAACGTACTTGTCGATGAGCTGGTCATGGCTTTTGTTGTTGGCGCGATAACCGCCTTTGCTTACAAGGATCTCATCCGTCCACTTCTCGAATCCCTCTTGTGTATATACGACCAACGCAGGGAAATCTTCGTCTGGGGATATGGCCACAACGAGATCTTCAGGAAGCAGCCTGCGATATTTAGCGGGAAGCGATACGCGGCCCTTTGCGTCGAACGTCGCTGGTGCTTTGCCTTTGAGGAACGCCATGCTTCACCTCCCTGGTGTGTTTACTGCTCCCTGAAGCGTTGTATGTTCCCATAATATCCCACTACTTCACATTTTGCAACATTATTTACTACTTTTTTCCAAAATCCCTGAAAAACCGCTATATGCTATGCCACTTAGCACAATTAAATTCAGCTTTTCTTGGATTATGAGGAGAGATTGCTGCTATTACAGGCACAATATATTGTGGTCGCTACTACCTAGACAGCAAAATGCAGTAGAAAAAACATACACGAGAGCGTCTGGTCGGCAGATGATATACGTTATTATCCGAGCGCGAGAAGGGGCAGAGAGCAGGTATAAGAACGCTACTGCCGGGCGCAAGAACAGGTTGAACGGTATTTGAGACGCAGGGAACGCTACGACTTCGCGTGGCTACAACTTCGCGTGGCTACAACTTCGCGCGCGGATGGGTCGAAAGGTATTCCTCGCGCAGATGGGCGCGGCTTACGTGGGTATAGATCTGCGTCGTCGCGATATCCGCATGCCCAAGCATTTCCTGGATGGTGCGCAGGTCAGCTCCACCTTCCAGCAGATGCGTCGCAAACGAATGGCGCAGGGTATGAGGGTGTATGTCATCTATGCCAACCTGCGCTCCACACGACACAACGATTTTAAAGATCGCATCCCGCGTGAGGCGGCGACCCCGCGTACTGAGGAATACGGCGCTCCCATCAACAGGCGCTAGAGTCTTTTTGGGATGGAGCTCAAAGCGGGCTGTCGCAAGATAGGTCTTCAGCGCCGCTTCTGCAGTACCGGCAAGCGGCACGATGCGTTCCTTGTCACCTTTGCCAGTGACCCGTACATACCCTTCATCGAACAGCACCCTTGAAAGATCGAGCCCTGCCGCCTCGCTTACCCGCAAACCGCAGCCATATAAGACCTCGAGCAGCGCCTTATCGCGAAGCCCTGCCGGAGTAGCAGGAAAGACCTGATCGAGCAAGCTGCTCACTTGGGCGATATTGAGGGTGTCAGGCAGGAAGCGGGGCGTCTTTGGGGCTTGGATCGTAGCAGTTGGGTCATGAGGGCAGATACCCTCGCGTACAGTAAAACGATGGAAGCCCTTGATCGAGGCAACACGGCGCTCGATCGAGGCAGGGGCATAACCTTCATCTCTCAAGAATCCCAGATATGAGACGATGTCTTCGTAGCGGATTGCATCGATATGAGCAACGCCTGTGGCGGACACTTTCGCGAGATAACGGGTAAGGTCGCGACTATACGCCTCCAGTGTCAGCTTGGCGCTCCCCTTCTCGACAACCAGATATGCGAGGTATTCAGAAAGCGCCTGCTTCCCGCCATCCAGAATTTCCTGGTCTTTTTCCGTCATGAACGCTGTGAGATAATCGATGCCGCCAACATACCTGCAGCAAACGAGGCTGAGTAGAATACCGGATCATCTTCCTGCGTACGTCCCATCGTGGTGACCTTAAGACCACGCAGGTCAAAGCCGCTCGCGTTAGGCGGTAGCTCGACGATATCGTGGCGCTCAGGAAGACCCGCATCGGCCAGCGTCTTAAAAACCTCTGCCTTTTGCTCTGGTGTAAGGTCGCCCGGTACCGGAATACACGCCCTGGCAAGGCAGATGCGACCAAGCGCGATGATGCTGTGATGGCTGACGCCGTGATGCCGTTTCCTGGTTTCTGCAAAAGAAAGGCGGAGCGCAGCAATAGGAAGCCCTTCAAGCGCAGCTACAGCATTGATTGCCTCTCCCTGCGCGATACCCCCGTGTCCATACGGGGTTGCGGAACCGGGCGTTCCCGGCCCGATGGAGACAATGCACGCATCCGCTCCCAGGACATGCCGGGCAGCCAGCAAGCCGGAGTGAAGGGTGATAGCTTCCAAGCTCCCGCCCAACGCCTGCCCACAGCTTATCGCCTCATCGATAAGGCCAGTATCGCGAGCAGCCTGGAAAGAATCCGAGAAGGCAAACATGAGCGATGCCTCATCGGTCATACAAAGCACGATACGTGCTTGCGGTTGCTTTGTTTTGATGGCAGCAGCCACCAACGGCACCTGACTTGCAAGTGCGCAGCACACCACCGGAAGCCCATCCAACGAATGTGCCTGCTCCATGATTGCATGATAGGGCGAGTCCTGCTCATCCAAGGCAAGCACCTCGCGTTGGAGCGGGGTATAGCGCAGCTTCATGATATGGCCCTGCTTAAGATCCTGCTCCATTTCCTCAGTAGGAATCACGAAAGCAAGACCGCCTGTGCCTAGATCAAGATCGAGTGCTGTCATGTTCAAGAGGGCCCAATCGCCAATTTTCAACGTTGGGGCAAGCGCACAGTAATTGATAGCGGTGACTTCTTGCCCATGACTAAAAGAACCCCCCGGGGCAATCAGGCTTACCCTGAGTTTTTGGCGCTGCCTTGATTCATCAAGGATCGAGCATACTGTCCCTAAGCTCAGGCGCATAAAACCTCATTCATCCAACGCTTCTGCGATCTCGTCGGTTATATCCATCGTGTGATAGACATTCTGGAGGTCTTCAAGCTCCTCAAGTTTATCAATCAGGCGCATGACCTTCTTTGCATCGTTGACGCTCACTTCTGTCAAGGTGGTCGGCTCCATGATGAGCTCATAACCCATGACTTCAATGCCTGAAGCCTCAAGACTGTTTTTCACACTGACAAGATCGGCGGGCGAGGTTATGACAATCCATTCATCGCCGCCATCCTGGTAATCATCGCCGCCGGCATCCGCGACCTGCAGCATGAATTCTTCTTCATCGGGCGATTGCTTCTTTTCAACCATTATCTGGCCTTTGCGCTCAAACTGGAACGCCACGCTGCCGGTGGTGCCAAGGTTGCCGCCACTATGGTTGAATGCGCTGCGCACATCGGCGGCAGTACGATTGCGATTATCTGTCAGCGCCTCGCAATAGACAGCGACGCCGGCTGGCCCATATCCCTCGTAGACGATGTTCTCATAATGGGCAGAATCGCTGCCCGAGCTGAACGCCTTCTTGATAGCTGCATCGATCTTGTCTTTGGGAAGCGAGTAGCTTTTTGCCTTGGCAACCGCAGCAGCCAGCGAAGCGTTGTTGTCAGGATTAGGGTCGCCGCCTTCCTTGGCGGCAACGGTTATGTTTCTAGAAAGTTTGGAAAAGATCGCGCTGCGCTTTTTGTCCTGTGCAGCTTTACGATGCTTGGTGGTAGCCCATTTGGAATGACCTGACATGGTTTTATGCCTTTCGCTCAAACATGTGGGGACAATGCTCGTTCCCATGATACCAAAAGCATAGTACCAAATGTTCAGCTCATATACTCTGCAAAAACCGAAGCGCTCTGCGCACTCTCGACTTGGCGGATAGCAGCTTGGATAACTGCTGTGGAATATCCCTTACTCCTCAGACGTCGCCAGCGTGCTTCATGTTGGTCTTTTGCAGTTGATCGCAGCCTTTCCAATTCCTTGACCGCACGTTTGACCTCAGTATCGTCGTCATCGTTGGTATTGAAAAACTCTGAAGGATATCCGCTAAGCGTCTGCACATCGACGCCATATGACATAAGTTCACGCTCAATACGCTCACGCCCCCAACGAGCATGGAGCTTGCCTCTGATATAGGCTTGAGCAAAACGCCTGTCATCGAGCGCCCCGTTTGCCCGCGCCCTTTTCAGCGCTTCTTCGATTGCCGCCTCATCGAAGCCTTCCTGCAAGAAGCGCTCACGCAGTTCATACACCGATCGCTCCCGGACGTTGAGCAGCTTGAGTATCCGAGCGGAAAGAACATCTATATCAGAATTGCCGTCCACCACCATAATCTACTGTCTGTTACTATCTCTCAGGCTGTTTTTCGCGCAACAGCTCAAAGCCTCAAAGCCTCAAAGCCTCAAAGCTCGTCCATTACTCCGTGCCATTATCTCTTCCGGCACTGGATCCTGAGCTGGCAGAACTCTTCGAGCCTTTCTTCGGAACAGGCACACTAACCGCAACGCCTCGTTGGCCATCCTTGATAAGCCCTAAAGCCTCGCGTACCTTGCCTTCTATCTCATCGCGCAAAGCCGGCGTCTCACGAAGAACCATCTTCGCTGCATCACGCCCTTGCCCAAGACGTTCTTCGCCGTAAGTGTACCAAGCGCCTGAGCGTGTGACGATACCTGCCGTTACACCAAGGTCGAGGATGCAGCCTTCCTTTGAGATACCATCCCCAAACATGATGTCGAACTCAGCTTGCCGAAATGGCGGCGCTACCTTGTTCTTTGCAACCTTGGCACGCACGCGCAAGCCTACGTCCTCGGTGCCTTTCTTGATTCCATCTGCTCGGCGAACTTCGATGCGTATCGTCGAGAAGAACTTAAGCGCGCGCCCGCCAGTCGTCGTCTCAGGATTACCATAACCGCCAATCTTTTCACGGAGCTGGTTTATGAATATACAGGTGGTATTTGACTTGGATAGCGAGCCAGCAAGTTTACGCAGCGCCTGGCTCATCAAACGTGCCTGAAGACCGACGGTTGTATCGCCAATCTCTCCTTCTATCTCGGCACGTGGAACCAGAGCCGCAACTGAGTCTATGACGATTGCATCGATTGCGCCCGAGCGCACAAGCACATCGCATATCTCCAACGCCTGCTCGCCTGTGTCAGGTTGTGAAATGAGTACCTGGTCGATATCAACGCCGAGCCGCGCGGCATAACCTGGATCAAGCGCGTGCTCCGCATCGATGAAAGCTACCATACCTCCCATCGCCTGGGCCTCAGCAAGAATCTGGAGTGCAAGCGTGGTCTTTCCGCATGATTCAGGGCCGTATATCTCGATGATCCTCCCGCGTGGGATGCCACCAATACCTAATGCCAGATCAAGCGAAAGCGCTCCGGTTGGGATGACGTCAAGTTCCAGTTTTGGCCCACCCTCGCCATAACGCATGATAGAGCCCTTGCCAAATCTCTTTTCGATCTGTTCTGTCGCCAGTTCAAGAGCCTTGCTTTTTTCTGCCTGATCCATGGAGTTCTCCGTTCATTATCACGTGAATAATGCATGTTTCTTATGTGTATAAGGATAAACAAACATATGTTCGGTGTCAAGAGCTATCGTGTGTTTTTCGCGGTTTTTCAGGGGTTTTTCAAGAGTTTCGCCTGCGTATGGCTCGCGTCCGGATGCTTTGTGTACTTCGAGCAAGTATTTCCTGCTCGATTCTGTATCCGCTCTTACTCGGCGCTTAATCCTTCGATGAACAACCTCAACGCCTGCGCCGTCGCTTGGCTCCGAACACCCTCGCGGTCTCCGCAAAACAGATGCATCTCGGCTTTAAGCGCCTCGATGGTATCCCCACGACACGCCCGTGCAAACCACACAGTCCCAACCGGTTTTTCTCTGCTTCCACCTTGCGGCCCGGCGATACCAGTCACACTCACAGCCATATCGACGCCCAGGGTTGAGAGAGCGCCTAAAGCCATGGCACAAGCAGTCTGGCTGCTGACTGCCCCTACTGTCTCAAGAATCTGATGCGACACGCCAAGCAGCGCTTCCTTAACCTCGTTCGCGTAACTCACCACCGCGCCGCGAAACACATCTGAAGCACCTGGCACATCTGTCAGCGCAGCAGCCACCAGACCTCCGGTGCAGGATTCTGCCGTACCAATAGTGTAACCACGCGCACGCGCGAGGTTGATGACCCTGGCAGGGTCTGAAGTCGAGGTAACACTGGCAGGGTCTGGTGCAGAGTTATCTACAGCAGCAGCAGCAGCAGCTATTCGATCAGAGCCAGCAGCAGCTATTCGATCAGAGCCAGCAGCCACTGGATCAACGCCAACGTCCGAGGAGTCATCAAGAGCAGGAGGCGAGACGTCTTCCAAAACAGGAGATGCCGCACCAACCTCAGCAGGTTTCTTGAACGGACGACTCAACAGCGCGCTTGACTTGATGAAGTAGTCAGCGCCCGAAAGGATGGTGAGTACCAGCGCAGCTGTCATGACAAGCCAGGAAACAACATCAACCACAAGTGGTATGGGACTGATAAGTATGTTCACCATCCAGCTTTCCTTAATGATGAACAACAGCACGGCGATGATCTGGACAATGGTCTTAGACTTGCCCAGCTTTGAAGCTGCTATGACTACACCCTCCGCCGAGGCAACCATGCGCAAACCTGAAACCAGGAACTCGCGGCCGATGATGACAAGAGCGATCCAGGCAGGTAGAAGCCCAAGGTCAATGAGCGCCAGCAGGGCTGCGGCAACAAGGATCTTGTCTGCAAGTGGATCGAGGAATTTGCCCAGCGTCGTTACTTCGTTACGCGATCGCGCCAGATACCCGTCAACGCTGTCGGTCAACGCCAATAGCGCAAAAACCAAAGCAGCAATGATCGGCTTTGCATCCTCAAGCATGAGGCTTATGGTGACGTCCGGCGCCCAGCTTGGCCACGGAGCAAGTATCACCGCAACAAACACCGGTATCAAAGCGATACGAATCGTCGTAACGATATTCGCCGGGGTCAGTATCTGCGCGTGCTGCTTTTCTTCCTGTGTCATCGGGCGTCCCTGGGTTTCCTGGATTACTTCTGGGCTTATCTGGCGTCGTGAAATGTAAAAAAGAAAGTATAGCATTACCGCGAGGGCTCTGCTGATTACCGTGAGGTTCTGCTGATTACCGTGAGGTTCTGCTGATTACCGCAAGGGCTCTTATAAATCGAGGCAGATATAAATGTGAGCCGCTCCTAGCGGTTTATCCTGTTAGACGGTTGTTTCCATACCACCCGTTGCCCTGTATAATTTGTATGTACGCAGATATCATTTAAAAAGAAGCGAGCGAAAGCATGAATACACTTCTCGTTACAAAAGGAATCATGAGTGCGAAAGGAGGTGCATCAGAAATGAAACAGATAGGCATTCTGCCCGAGGGAATGTACAGTGTCGGTAATGATCTTCCCGCGGGAAATTACAAAATCATCACGACGGGCAGCTTTGACGGCTACTTTGAGATTTGTTCGAATAGCTCCCACTCCTTTGGAAGTATCATCACGAATGACTTCTTCAGCGGAGAAAAGAATCTTACTGTGTACGACGGGCAGTACCTGATGTTATCCAACGCAGAGCTGCAACTGCGATAATCAACTGACTTTGAATAGATTTAGACGTTAACGACCGAGCCGTAGAGGTCATAGCATACTGCGTCGGTGATACGAACGCGGACGATGCCGTGGATAAGGGTTTCTGCGCTCTGTGCGGAGGTTTCCGTGCTGTGCGCGGGTGTTTCTGCGCCATGCGCGATGGCTTCCGTGCTGTGCGCGGGGGTTTCTGCGCTGTGCCCGAGACTGTCGCCAAAGCCGGCAGGGTTTTCGATGTGGACAATGCCGTCGACATCGGGCGCCTGGCTTTGCGCGCGCCCGTAGACGCCCTCCTCGTCAATCCCGCAGACCAGCACGTCCAACTCTTTTCCTACATAGACAGCCGCGCGCGCAAAGCCGCCGGTATCGGTGATGTCGCGGAGACGCTGCTGCCGCGCGCGCCGTGTACGCATGGGTATCTGGTCGCTGCGCTCCCCTGCCCGCGTGCCATCCTCCTGTGAATACGCAAAGACGCCCACATAGTCAAAGGCTGCCTCAGTTATAAAAGACTCAAGTACTGCCGCGTCGGAGCGACTTTCGCCGGGAAAACCTGCGATGAGCGTCGTGCGCAGGGTCACATCAGGCAACGCTGCGCGTATACGGGCAAGAAGGCTGTGGTACTCCTCGGCGTTGCCCGAGCGGTTCATCTCCCGCAGTATGCGTGCGTTGGCGTGCTGGAGC